>JAWOMQ010000186.1:0-5860 GCA_033852415.1 Bacteroidota bacterium | reverse complement strand
CTTCTTGGGGTGATCCGGATCTGGTAAACCTCTTTCCCGCTCACACGGCGGGTGTTTAACAATTTGTAGTCGTAGTTTTCAAATGCATTTGGCGCTGTCGGTCCAACGAACTCAAGGTTCGAAGAATTGCTATTGACCCGGAGGGAGAGCAGGTCTATGATGTCGTCGTTGAAATTGACAATGTGCCGGACGGCAGCAAAATTCTCGTTCGTCGCGACATTTAGTGTCTGACGTTTCTGCCTGATGATTTCCCGTAGTGTATCTCCCCGCCGTGCGAAGCCGGTGCTGTACGATTCAGTAATGCCGGCGATGGTTGTATCACGGTGCAGAACCTGGCGGGTGTATGCCTCGAACTGGTATGTAAACAACTTGTCCATCCATTGATGCTTCGTAGCTATCGCTTTCCGGATAATTTCGAGCGCCGGGTCTTCGCCAAAAACAACCATCTCAGGGATTGTGATAGCCGAGGGATGCAGCACCGGGTTATATGTCTGATTTCTATCTATCACTCCCGAGAGCGTGTCGGGCGTATAGCCGAGGTAACTAAAGACAACCTGATGAGCGCCTGAATCTATCGAAAGCGCATAGACACCGAGGGCGTTTGAAATGGTGCCTTTTGATGTTCCGAGGAGACGAACATTGGCTGCACCCAGCGGAGCATTTGTTGCTGCGTCCCTAATCGTTCCTCTGAGGAAATAGGATTGCTGACCGCTGGAGCTTTCGGTCTGTACACAGAAGATGATGATCAATGAAAGAAAAGTGGACAGCCGGTGATTCATGGTAGGGAAGCCATCGTTGCCGATCTCACATCAGACCAAAGAGTCTCGTCTGTCCCGGTTTTCGATCGCGGCTTTTACGAATTCTCTGAATAAGGGATGGGGGTTAACAGCACGGGATCGCAGCTCGGGATGAAACTGGCTCCCGATAAACCAGGGGTGGTGGGGCAATTCTATCATTTCCACAAGATTGTTCTCGGGGCAGATGCCGCTGATGACCATTCCGTGCTCTTCCAGTGTCTTACGGAACTTGTTGTTGACTTCATACCGGTGCCGGTGGCGCTCATGGATCAGTTCTTTCCGGTATGTTCGATGAGTCTTTGTACCTTTTGTGATTTTGCAGGGATAGGATCCGAGGCGCATCGTTCCGCCATATGCCGTTACTTTTTTCTGCTCCAGCATAAGATCGATAATGTTCGATGCCGTCTCTTTAAATTCCGTGCTGTTGGCGTCCGGCAATCCGCAAACATTGCGTGCGAACTCAATAACAGCACACTGAAGTCCGAGGCAAATACCGAGGAAAGGGATTCCGTTCTCCCGGACAAACCTAATGGCTGTAATCTTCCCCTCAATCCCGCGCTCTCCGAATCCCGGCGCGACCAGCAATCCTGAAATGTTTGCCAAATATTGTTCAGGGCCGTGCTTTTCTATATCCTCGGCACGTATCCATGTGAGATGAACCTTCGCATTATTTGCGGCGCCGGCGTGCACGAATGATTCAGCAATACTCTTGTAGGCATCCTGATGATCGGTGTACTTGCCACAGACTCCGATCTCAACGATGCTGTGTGGATTTTTTACACGGTCAACAAATCTCTTCCAATCTTTAAGATCCGGCCGCGGGCATGTGAGATCGAGCTTGTCGAGTATTATCTCGTCAGTCTCCTGTGCTGCAAATTGGAGCGGGACTTCATAAATAGTCGGGACATCGTGCGCGTCAAGAACTGAATCAACTTCCACATTTGTGAATAACGCGATCTTCTCCCTCACATCCTTCGTTAAAGGCGTTTCGGACCTGCAGATGAGGATATCGGGCTGAATGCCGATTTCAAGGAGCGTCTTCACACTGTGCTGCGTGGGCTTGGTTTTTGTTTCACCTGCTGCTTTGATGTAGGGGACGAGGGTAACGTGAACGCTGATCGAGTTCTTTTTTCCGTGGGCAAACATGAATTGCCTCATCGCTTCCAAAAAGGGGAGACTCTCAATGTCTCCAACCGTACCTCCTATTTCAATAATGACAACATCGTAGTCTCCCGTCTGGGACAGAAGCTCAAATCTTCTCTTGATCTCATCGGTGATATGGGGAATGACCTGTACTGTTGCCCCGAGGTAATCGCCGTGCCGCTCTTTCGAGATCACTTCAAAATATACCTGTCCGGTTGTTGCATTATTGTTCCGGGTCATGTTTACATCCAGGAACCTCTCGTAATGCCCCAAATCAAGATCCGTTTCTGCACCATCGTCGGTGACATACACTTCACCATGTTGAAACGGGTTCATCGTGCCGGGGTCTACGTTCAGATAAGGATCAAATTTCTGGATTGTCACCCGAAGCCCGCGGCTTTTGAGAAGCAGTCCGATAGAAGCGGCGGCAATCCCTTTCCCGAGCGATGAAATAACTCCGCCCGTGATAAAAATGTATTTTACTTTATGCTTGGCCATGTGATTCCTTTATTTTACGGACAGAAGCTCAGGAGTGACAATTCCGCCCGATAGGACAAGTTTTAAGCCGTCTTCGACGGTCATATCTAACACACGGATGCTGTCTTTGGGAACGAGGATCAGCATGCCGGACGTGGGATTTGGCGGATTGGGGATGTAAACGCTGATGAGCTCCGGGATCGGCGCCGCGTGAATAAATGTCAGCTCATTGGTAACGAAACCGATTGTCCAAAGTTCCCTCCTCGGATATTCCACAAGCACGACCTGCCGGAAGGATCTTCCTTTCTTCCCTGATTGAAAGGCGCTGAGAAGATCCTTCATGGCGCTATAGATTGTCCGCGCCAGCGGGATGCTCGAGATCATCCGCTCGACGCCTTTAAGCAACGCCATGCCAAAGAGGTTTCGCGTCAGTAACCCGACGATCAGGATGAGGACGATCATGGTGATAAAGCCGAGACCGGGGATGTGACGGTACAGTATCTGATCGAAAATAGGGGAGATAATCCCGTCGATCGCGTTGAAAAGACCCTGCAGGACCCAGACAGTTATGACAAGAGGGATAATCAGGACGAGACCGCGTCCAAAAGTGGCCCGGAGGAATTGCCACACTGAAAAATGTGTTTGTTCAGATTCGTTATTCATGGTAGACTCACAGATGCTTGTGTTCGTAAAATTGTCCGCACGTTTTCGGCATCCTCGGTGGTATCGACAGGAATACTGTCTTCGGTCGTGGACGTTGCTTTTATTCTGACCCCGTGTTCGAGCAAACGCAATTGTTCCAGTTTTTCAGCCTGCTCAAGTTTTGACTCTTCCCAGGATGCGAACCGGAGCAAAAGATCCCGCCGGTAAACATACAGTCCGATGTGTTTATAGAATGTGTGATGCAGCGGCCATTGTTGCGGGTCAATGTTATCACGACAGTAAGGAATCGGAGACCGTGAGAAATAGAGTGCGAAACCTGCGTTGTCGATGACGACCTTGACGATGTTAGGATTTATGAGGTCGCCTGCCGATTGAATTTCTCTTATCAGGGTTCCCGCTTCCATACCCGCATCCTCCAGAAGAGGTCCGGCAGCGGCGTCGATCATTGTGGGGTTGATCAACGGTTCATCTCCCTGGATGTTTACGATGATGTCTCCCTTTACGCCATGTGCTGCGGCGTACGCCACACGGTCGGTGCCCGATGTGAGCTCAGGTGGTGTCATGATCACATTTCCGCCGAATGACTTCACCGCGCGCGCGATCTCGGTGTGATCGGTAGCTACAACGATACTGTCCAAACAATGGGATTTGGAAGCCCTCTCGTAGACATGCCGGATCATCGGCTTGCCGCAAAGGTCAATCAGCGGTTTCGCAGGTAAGCGGCTTGAGCCATATCGGGCAGGGATGATGCCGGTAACTGATGTGTGTTTCACCGGGCCGGTCCCTTGATGTGAGACCCCGTGATCATCCTGTTTCTTCATTGGTTTCTAAAATTCTTCTCGATGGTTTGATGGACACGATCTCTGAGCATGAACTCGTTCTCTTTGCCGTTTTCCTCGGGTACATCAATCGGAGGATCGATGATTACAGAAACATTCCCCCTGTTCAGGCGATATGTTCCTTTTGGCAAAATGGCATATGTACCGTTGATTGTGACCGGCACAACGGGTACGCGTGCCTTCATGGCAAGATTGAATGGACCTCGTTTGAAGGGCTGAAGCTTGCCATCCCGAGAGCGTGTACCTTCGGCGAATAAGAGCATGGATGCTCCGGCGTTCAATTTTACAATGGCATCTTCGAGGCTCCTCATTGCGTCGAACCCCTTACGACGATCGATGGCAATATAGGTCCTGCCCAGCTTTAACCCCCATCCGAAAATCGGAACATAATGCAGTTCTTTCTTGTACATGATGCGGATATCGTGGGGAATTGCGGCGAGGACGACTGGGATGTCAAAAAGACTCGCATGGTTCGAGACATAAATATAGCTTCTTGAAGGATCGAGAACTGAGAGCCCTTCCACGCGGAGTGAAATACCGGCAAGCTTAAGAGTTCCCCGTGCGTGAAACCGGGCGAGCTTCTGGTAAATGACACCGTTGTGATCAAACGGCGAACATATGATGACCAGGCTTGCCGAAAAAGCTGAGTGCAGGATAATCAGGAAAATGCGGAGAATTGAGAGAATCATGACTATCTGCGTACCAGGGAACAGAAGATGATTATAACCCGGTGTTCAATGGGAATGGTGATAAGGGAGGATAGTCGTGCCGAAATGCAGAACCTGAGGGCATAATCAACCCGTGGCACCGATGAATCCTCGCAGAGAAATGACCTACATCATGGTTTGTTCAAAATACAAAATGCGGAAATGAATTGCAAAACTTTTGTCTCACGGAGGAACTTGAGCAGCAGCGTGATATAGAATTTTCCTCCGGCATTTTAAGGCGATTGATATGTGAAGGAAACCCGGATAATGATGAGGGCCAAAAGGTTGGTCGTTCGATCGACTGTTAGATGAGCGGACATTTTGCACACGGCCCCCGAGCATAAAAACGAAAAACCCCCCGTCTTTTCTGGCGGAGGGTTCTTCTGTCTCTATCGTTGTATTCCCTAATCCACAAGTGCCTGCAGTGCGGCTAAAGGAGGATTGAGTTCACTATAACCAACGCCGTGCCTGCGTCGTTGGCACCGCAAGCGTGAGGTGAGAAACCATGTCCCGATGGATAATCTCCCACGTTATCGCGCTCGGGATCCGTGTTAGATTCCCCTCACTGTATATTCATTGCATTTTACTACCGGTGCGGAAAATTCAGCGTAAAATCATCCTTTGGGTTGAACACTTAGCAAAAACGGTAAGAAAACAGAGGAATTACTTACCTCTTATTGAAGGGGGGAAAGTCCGGCAAGATAAATCAGTTGTCCTGTGCGTGTTCGGATGGGGTGATTTGTACAGAACCAACACCTACAATACTTTGAACCCAGCGATTGCCGTTCCAGTAACGGATCTGATTTCGGAGATTATCCAGGTAATCCCGGTCAATGAGACCCTTTAGTTTATGCTCGTTAACATACCTTTTGTGCAACGCATCGGTGATGTTATTTGATTTAACCCGGATGGATCTCAAGCTGTGGTCAAAATAGTAATGGAGGTCGAATGGATTACCAAGCTCGGTACCGCTTCGCACAACCGCCTCGTAAGACTGATCATCGTTATCGGTAAAGCGGATCACAGAACCATGTGTATGAAGGAGTGTATCGAGATCCGAAATCGGGAGTTGGATGTACAGCATCTCGGCATCTGTCGGATCGAGGAGAAAATCAGGGCATGTTGTTGCCCTTCTCTGGCCAACGATTTTATCAGGGTTCATGACCACAATAACAGGAAACTCTTCGTGAGTGACATCCTTAGTGTCATTCGTTCCTCCGAGAATGAGTTTTGC
>JAWOMQ010000128.1:0-10197 GCA_033852415.1 Bacteroidota bacterium | reverse complement strand
GGGTTAAAGGGATTCGGAAAATTCTGGTGAAGCGCAAACGACGACGGAGTTAAGGGGCTTTCCTTATGGACAGATGAATTAAGAGCCTTAATTCCATATCTGAAGATCCGCACTTTGAACGTCGGAGCGCCCGAGTTCCATCCGTTCGGGTCAAACGGAGTCGCTATAACCAGATTGCTCTGAGAGGCCATGTTGATGCCGGCAGACGGTACATCGGGATCACCCGGAACGACAATCTTCAGGCTATCGCATGCTGCATTAATTGTCACCGCATCGGGCCAAGTCAACGTCACATTGGAAGCAATCGTAGCTGCGTCCTGATCATTGTCTGTGATATACACATAGAATGAATCCTTCCGCACGACGGGGAGAGTGCCGGGGCAATCACGGAGATCCTTATGAATGAGACCAAGACCCCAATCGGTCGGAGCAGGGCTGCGGGGACATATGAACTTCGAGAAATATCCCGGTGGATCTGGGGGCGAAGAATATTCGGCGAGCGCGGTGTCAAGACCGAACGTGGCATTAACGTGATTCCCAAAAATCAAGGAATCATGCCCGCTTACGTCGGTGTTGATCTTCAGGTAGAAGAGACTTGATAACTGCTGGGCCGACGCGGCGAAGATGCAGATCAGCATCAACCCACCCACCATCAACGCCCGGCGAAGAGACTTGTTATTCATGTATTTCCTCCAAGTTAGGAATAAGTGACATTGAGTTTAATTTATGTACAATACGGGTTTACCACTTAGCTCCCCCGCCCCGCTCTCGCGGGACGGAGGAAATACAGCGTTACTTCAACAACACCATCTTCTTCACTTGCGTGAAGGGCTTGCTTGACGCCGAACCGTCGTTGTTCAACTGTTCAGCAACGATGCGATAGAGGTACACTCCGGACGCCAACCGTGAAGCGTCGAAGTCTACTGCCTGATTACCCGCATCGGTTGCAGCGTGATCGAGCAACGTGGCGACTTCCTGACCCAGAATATTGTAGATCTTCAGGGTCACGTTCGAAGCTTCGGGCAAATCGAACGTAATCGTCGTTGTCGGGTTAAACGGATTCGGATAGTTCTGATACAACGCAAACGCCTTCGGAACCGGCAGCGTCTGCCACAACGGTGGTGTTACAGGCGGGACACCATTACTCGATGTCAGATAAGGAGCCGCCGTCAAAGGATAGATACCCTGGACGAACAGCTTCGCACCCGTCACCCACTGTGTGGAATCTACGGTCGGTTCAACCGCGTTTTCGCAATCAACACCACCACACGAGAACGCCTGGTTAATATTCGACGCAACTTCTTCGAGTCGTTTGTAGCAGCTCTTCGGGACGAACTCGAAGTTTGTCATAATATTATCGCCGATCGCCTTGATCTGCAGAACCGTCTTACCGTTCAATGGGAAGCCATATTGCGTGCATTCGCTTGGCTCAGTGGCTCCGTCATTGTATACCAGATTGCCGAGACCAGCAGGAACTTTGGCTTTCTGTTCGAGTCCAAGATTGAATGCCAGGACGATCAGCTCTTCTGCCAGATCGTTGGTTTGGAGTTTCGGCGAGAGGCTCTTCTGCTTGCCGGTGATCAGCTTTGCCTTATTTGTGAAATCGAGGCCGCGATAGACATCCAGCGAATCTGCGACCGCTGAATGCGTCACGCCTTTATCCCACAACGACTTCTCGAAGTCGGCGGCCTTGGTGATATAGATGTAGGCCTTCGGCTTGCCTGCAGCATTCAGAACTCCGGACAATCCAACCTGAACTACACCCAGCTGCGTCTTGGAGAAGTAGTCATCCACGACGTTGCGGATATTCGGCTTGATGTACGGATTCCTTAGTCCGATCGGTTTGGTCGGGTTGGGACGTTTCACCGATTTCTCCTGTGCGCCCTGCTCGATATCATCCGAGCTGAACGTACGATAGCGATACGAGCTGTCGTTCGTATTGAAGTTACCGAAGTCGAGACCCGTAACATCCGTGTGGCTGGCCGCGGCAACGGTGTACAAACCGCCTGCCGGCTGTGTCACCACGTAGCCCGGACCCGGCGTCTCTGTGACGATGTGGCTGCCCGGACCGACATTGCAGATGCTGTAGTTACCATTATTGTCAGTCTGCACGCTATCGGCGCCGGAGACGTGAATCCAGACGCCTGCCATTCCAGCATCGCCGGGATCTCTGGTACCATTGCCATTGAAATCACGGTACTTCACACCGCTCACGCAGATGTTCTTGAAGTTACCGATCGGCTTCGCAGTCACGACACCAGTACCTGCACCTGTCCAGATTACGACGTAGTTCGACGCGACGGAATCTTTAGCCGGAGCAGTCTTGGTCCATCCGGCCGGGGTCACTTCTGTGATGTGGTGAATGCCACCACCCACACCCGTGATCGTCCACGTGCCGTTTGAATCCGTAACCGCAGAGTCACTGCCGAGCACTGAGCCGTCAATTGTGACTGTGAATCCTGCTAATGGAGGCTCACCCGCATCCTTGACGCCGTTACCATTCAAATCCTCATACTTCTGGCCGGTGATCGTGTATGCCTTGAAGTTCAGGAATTCGGTGGTTTGTGTCTGCCCGCTTGTGGTGACGTTGAATGTCGTCCCAGTTTGCAGGGTCTGATACCAAGGTGCAGTGCTTGACAATTCCTGGATCGTATAGACACCAATATCCAATCCGGCATGAACTGCCAAACTCTGGCCATTGCCCAGTGTATCGAACAGGAAATGATTACCATCTTTCTTCACTTCAATTATAGATGACGCGCCATTCGGCATTGCCGTGTGGTCTGCGCCACCATCGTCCACTCCGTTTCCATTGATATCAACAAACTTGTTGATTGTGAGAACGGCCAGGTTGAAGTTACCGAAGTTCACACCAGTAATAACCGCATTCGGGGAACCACTCGGTGTTGACGTGGTAATCGATGCGCAGTTATTGGCCGGGAATGTCTGTCTCCAGAAATTCTGGACCTGCTCGGTAACACCATACGCGCCCGGAAGAACGACGAAGTTGTAGTTTCCTAAGGAGTCTGTCAAGGTGGAATCAATGATCGCACCTGCGCATGAATCTTTGTGCAGGTAGATCTTCCAGTTGGCGAGCCCGGGTTCGCCGTTAGTTTTCTGACCATCGTTATTGAGGTCATTCCACTTCACACCGCTGATTGAACCCTGATAATCGCCGATGCTGATACCGGTAATGATCGAGGCAGGTGATCCATCAGCCGGGTCATTAACAACCACGGGATTTGGAGTTGTGAAGGCATAACCTGCGTGAACGACCTGGACACTGTATGTACCGGGTAGGTCAACAGCTGTGTGGTCGAAGGAAAAGTTACCGCTGCCATCCGTTGTAGTTGTGGCATGCTGTACGCCAAAATACAACAGGTTGACGGTCACACCGGTTTCGGCAGGCTCTGCATCATTAGCTCCGTTCGCGTTCGCATCAAGGAACACTGAGCCGCTGATTGAACCACCGGCAAATACCGTTCCTGTGGGGCCAATATGGAAATTGTCAACTGCCCAGCCGACTATTCCGAGAGCCCGGGCACCAGCCGTATCAACATACGGTGGGGTTGACGGCGGGTTAACGGCATCAGAAAACGCGACCAGCCGGAATTTCACAAGGTGTGCGCCGACGATATCGGGATAGTTTGCTGAGGTAATATGCAACTGCTGGAACACATAGCCGTTTGGACCTAAGACCTGTCCGGTTTCTGCCGGCTGATTCGGTAATCCGGGATAGCCATTGCTTGACCACCATCCCATTGGTACCGTTGTGTTATCGTTTGCCGAGTTGTAAATATCATACTGCGCGAGTTTCATCGTTGCCGTATCCGGAGGATTCCCGGTGAACGATGGGCTGTTCTGATACACGGAGGAATTGTACCAGTTGATACCCGCGGCATCGTTCGCAGCACCGAGATGTTTCCAATGAACGCCGTCGAGCGTATATTCCCACCAGCTTCCATCCCAACCCGGTTCCGTTCCAATGCTCTGCAAATCCGAAATAAACACATCTGAAGTCAATGCAGAGAGATCAAACCATGGAGAAATCAGGAGGTTTGGACCTGGATAAGCAGCAGAATAACCTTCGCTGTTGGCAGTTTGGCCCTCGGTGTAAGTACCAGAATCTTTCGGGCAGTTCGTTACCCAGGATTTTCCGGAACCACCATACACGCCGCCAAGTTTCAAGAATGTTCGCGGAGCGCTGCCCCAGTCGTTTGTACCTGTCCAGCCTTCCGCACTTGCATCCCAGTGAAATGTGGAATCTGTGGCAATAACGAATGCAGCCGAAACGCCCTGAGATCGAGAGAGTGTGTCATTCGTGTTGTCAATATCGGCCACTCCGCTCGTGAATGCTGCAATTGTCCAGCTTCCGGCCGGTGGAGTCCATTGCGACGCAAAGGTGTGGGTGACCGCACCGTTAGAAGGAATGGTCCCCAATGCTTCGGGACCAAATGTCGTTGGAACGTCGTTGATCGTAACCGTCACACTTGCTCCAGACACAGCCTGATTCGTATTGTTCTTCACAGATACCGTTACGGGCACGGGCAACCCGGCCGGAACGCCACCTGGAAGTGGGGAGGAAATCACATAAGGGGCTAAATCAATTCCCATCGCGATTCCCGTATTTGGAAATTCATCCGCACCGGCATCGCGGGTTCCCGCGATTGTGGTATCACGAGCATCTCCGTCGATATCGTTCGCTGCAAGAAGATCCGGTGCACCGATATGTTCTGCAGAGGACGGGCCAGTCGTAATATGGAGATCAGCGGTGAAATTAAGCGGGCCAGCGGTACCATGAACGTCCACACCAGCCGCGGCTGCTGCTGCTACGCCGGGACCAGCGCTTGTCAAATATCCCGTCGAGTAAGCAGCATTGTAATCAACGGTGCCGCCAGAGGCAATAGCTCTGCGGGTACTTGCAGCACCACCTGTCATCTCCACTGAAACGGCGTTGTTCTTCGATGCACCACCGCCGTTATTCATGCCGGTAACAGTAGCACCATTCGCCGGTCCAGTCAATTGGATCGAGTTATGGTAGAAGCGGGCCGTCGTGCCGCGGAACCCGACTAACAAAGAGGCACCAGGATTGCTTATTCCATAAATGCGGTTGTTATAAACGAGTCCCGGGATATTATAGCCTACATTGTAATCATACACCCGGCACGCATACGTGCTCAGGCCTTCACCGCCCGGTCCGCTGACGCTTACGTTCCTGATAATGTTGTCATGGACGAGTGCTCCGTCTGTTCCGGCCATGTACAGGGCGGATGTGTAACCGAATTGATACATCAGAGCATCGTAGCCGAAGAATGTCTGGTCTGCATCGAATTCCGTGTACAAAGGATTGGTGTTGCCATTATTCCAGTATATGTCGAGGAACTCAACACCGTCAATAATGTTATTGCTGATGGTCACATGCGCCGACCAGAAAATCCAGAGACCCTGGACAGCCGGGTTTCCGTATGCTCCGCCGATATGGTTGTTATTAAGAAGCATCCCGTCGACAGAGAGATTTACTCCGGTCTCAGCCAAGGCCTTGATAGCATACGTCGTATTCGTGATGGTACAACCATCAAAAGTTATACCGGAATTCGACGCCGCATCTGCATCAGCGCCCCAGATAAATACACCCGGACGACCCTGGGTCTGGTTCGCCCACACGGGATCATTGACGATACCCTGGATTGATGTATTCTTCACTGAGATGTTCGATGATCCGCCGGTAATGTAGATCGTAGCACCGAACCCGTCGCTATCGGGGAACACTGAACCCGGGCCGTATTGCAAGGCCAGACTTGAACCGCCAGCATTGATACCATCAATGGCAATATTGCTCGCACCATTGAATGCGAAGCCTTTGCCCTGGAATGTGCTGGATACAAGATTCACTACTGCGGCCACGCCGGCTCCCGGCTGGATCGTCAGTGTGTACGTGCCATTTCCAGTATATGCGCCGAACGTCATCGGGCAGGGCTCGGAGTAGCTCGTCGCATCCAGTTCGAATATTGTATTGCCTGCAAGGCCGACGAAATTGACAACTGCCACAGCCGCACCGATCGAAGTGAAATCGCCGGGGATATGGTACGTTCCGCTCAGCCCGCCTGAATATGTTTGCTTTATCTTGGGGCTTAGCGCGGCGTCCAACTTCGAAGGCTGCGGTGAAGCAATCGCCTTGTTGTACGACCTGGGTGAGCTAGTCTTCGAGACTGCTCCAGGTTCCAGCTCACCTCTCAGCCCACTCTTAACCGTGGGTTGACTAGACGTCACCTGTTTTGCCGTAATCGGGTTACTGGTCGCGACCCCTTTCGCCACTCCCGCAAAGGCGGTCGTTGCGAGAAGCCCCGCAAACAGCACCATAATTACAACGAGTTTAAAATATTTCATACATCCTCCTACAAGGATTTATTATGAATTGTGGATTAGTGATTTAGTGGATTAGCAAGAGATTTAGATTTCCGTACATCGAATTTGAAAATCTGACCGGAATCACCGGACACCGGAAAAGAACTTCGTTCGGCAAATGTCCGAGGAAATAGCGTGCGGATTTGGGGAGAGAAGTCGTACCAAACCTCAAATCGCATTACTCCTTGACACATGGTAAATCGTGAAATGATTTCGCATCAGATCTCGCTTAATGAAGCGCATGACGTCGCATACGCATACCATCTGCATCGCTGACGGGGCACTACTCTAAGGACGACACCACCTGAGAACACTTTCCCGGCAAAAATATACCCTCGTCGTATCAACGTTAGACTGATATCGTTCTGGATTACTACGTACACCGAAAGCCTTAAGGACTTGATACTCTTTATGGGGTGAGAAGAGTATTCGTTTCTTCCGGTGGTCGTAACTGGTTGAATTGTAATAAAACTTAAACAAAGTGTCAAGTCTTTTCATAAAAAAAGTTTAATTCTTTCCTAATCTAATCGAGAAAAATCACGCAAAAAAATGAATTTTAATTGAATCGTCATCCATAATCCAGACATCGGTAAATCATGCAGCGTTTTCCAGTCATTTGGATCGATTTGTAACCACCACAAAATGAACTCACATTACTGTCACCACGCGTCAATTAGGATCAGCGTGACCATAGACTGGCTCATAAATCTGAGAAATTTTCATGCTTGGAAAAGTCTGAACAGCAAAAAATCTCACCGATTTTACTGATCAGCCCATAAAATCATAGTCCGAGCAAGAACTGATATTTTCACCAGATTTCCCTCAAGGAAGGTTGGACAAGCGGCAGCTGCTCAATTCCCGCATTTAGGCCGACCACCAACTATCCCATCCTGAAACCTACAGAGGAATTGGATCGCGCAAGAGGATCGACCTGGGCAAAGACTTTCCGGAACGATCATGGGGGTGCGTGACCCCACGTGTGTGGCGCACTCCCTGCTCTAAGGTGTTCGTTTCGTCCGTAATTTGGCGAGGGCGATTTGAGCAGGCTCATACCGCGGATCGAACCGGAGAGCGAGGAGGAGCTGGCTCTCTGCTTGTTGAAATCTTCCTTCCTCCGCCAGAAGGAGTCCCAGGTTGTAATGGGCTTTTGTATGAGCAGAATCCGTACGTAATGCCTCCAGGAATTGGCTTTCAGCTTCTTGGGGATCATTCCTCATCATAAAGAGTCTGCCCAGATTGACGCGCACATCGGGAGAGCCAGGGTTTAATTCAGCTGCACGCCGTAAATGAACTTCTGCCTCCTGGAGATCGTTTTTCTGAGCGAGCAGAGTGCCGAGATTGTAGTGTGCATTCCAATGATCGGGGTTGTGAAATAGAGCATGACGATAATCCGCGACCGCATTGTCAATTTCTCCGCGTCGCTCAAAGAGGAGTCCCCTGAAGTTGTACGAATCAGCATCATTCGAATCAGCGGCGAGCGCGGCATTGAATTCGTGCATCGCCGAGCCTCGCTCGCCCGCATCCATCTCGATGATCCCGAGAATACGATGGATTGCCGGGTCGACAGTATCGAGCTGTAGTGCGATGGTGCACTGATCGCGTGCGGCTTCGGGCAACCCTTCTTCCAGATAAGCCCCAGCGAGTTTCCGCCGGAGTGAACCGTTTGTCGAATCGAGTTCCACCGCCTGGCTGTACTCTTTCACAGCTTCATCAGCTCGTCCATTCTCGAGCAAAATGTCCCCCATTCGTTTATGGAGCTCAGGATCCCGCGGGATACGGGTTTCCATCCACCTGTACTGCACCATGGCATCCTCGAGTCTCCCGAGTGCAGCGAGTGATCGAGCAATGTTGATGCGGATAGCAATCTGATCGGGGAGAAGTTGGAGGGCTTTTTGCAGATATGTCAGTGCCTCGGCATGCCGGCCGGAGTCTGCAAGTACTGACCCGAGATTATTCAGAGCAAAATGGTTATTGGTTGTGACGGAAATCGCGTGGGTAAAGAGGGTGATTCCGTCTTTCCAGAATTTACATTGTCTATATGTCGCTGCACCCAGGGATATTACTGCGAGAACAGCGACCGACACAATAAGAGGGGTCCTTCCTTTCCAAAGACGCAGCAATTCCGGGACGCCCCAGGCAACCATGATGGATAATCCGATCAATGGAAAATACATGTACCGGTCTGCCATCGACTGCCCCCCAACCTGCACGATTCCGATAACTGGTATCAGAGTTCCAATAAACCATAGCCATCCGACCAACACATATGGCTGTTTGGCTCGCACGCGCCATGCGACAATCATTATAACCAGCAGCACTGCAAGCGCTGCACCAACCTCCCACAGTGGATCACCTCGGGCATTGTACGGATAGAAGACTGCCAGGTCTACAGGGATGAATGTTTTGTAGAGATAACGGATGTACGATAGGATCGCATTTCCCACCCGTATCTGGAGAGGTAATAGCGTGGATGGAGCCACACTGCCGGCGCTTCTCTGAACAAGAAACGTCACGAGGCTTGAGCACCCTGAGAGAATAAAGAAGGGAATCTTCTCTTTGAGGCTTCGGGCAAGGGTAAATTCATTTTTCCCTTTCGATTGTTCCCGGGAGGTTGCCGAAAACCTGAGACGCTGCAGAGGCCAGTATTCCAGCAATATTAGAACAAACGGGAGTGTAACCAGCATTGGCTTGGCAAGGAGGCCGAGCACAAAGTAAAGCAGTGAGAGACCATACCAGCGTCTTTCGCTGGTCCCGGTATAGCGAACGAAAGCGCCTGTGGCGAGGAGCCAGAATAAGGTACTCAGGACATCCTTTCGCTCTGAAATCCATGCGACCGACTCGACATGCAAGGGATGGAGGGCAAAAACAGCTGCAATAAACAAGCTTCCCCACCGGCGGCCCGTGAGCCGCACGAAAAGGAGATAGAGCAGTATGGTGTTAATAATATGGAGGAGGAGATTGACGGCGTGATGAAATCCGGGGTTAAGCCCAAACATGGTGCAGTCGAGAGCGTGCGAAATCCATGTCAGCGGATGCCAATTGGACAGGGCTTCTGTTGTAAAAGCCCAGCGGAGAAATCTCAGGGAAATCCCGCCTTGCACGACAGCGTTCTTTGTCACATAGCCCGGATCGTCGCAATTCACAAAACCACTATGAAGA
This sequence comes from Bacteroidota bacterium, assembly GCA_033852415.1. Classification (GTDB taxonomy): domain Bacteria; phylum Bacteroidota; class Ignavibacteria; order UBA10030; family SZUA-254; genus DATKPE01. The sequence goes on along the minus strand of JAWOMQ010000128.1, from coordinate 633 downwards.
ACCGGAAGATACGCCGTGAGCGTGCAGATCGCGAGGAGAACAATAATGACAAACTTTTGGGTTCGTTCGTGTCCGGGCAGTTTCACGATGTCATCCGTGGGTCACAAAGTGTAAAACGGCAGATGAGGCCGCCTCGCCGGCGTAGTATAAGTTCATTGCTTCCGGCTTTCTTAATAGATGAGGAACTGGTATGATGAGTTGTTATTTCGCGGGGTCGACATTGATTTTACAAAACGAATATAATGAAATCCTTGTACTTTTTCATTCGCATATCGTGCGCGGGCGTCTTGATTTTCTGCCGAACGGTCCCCTGGTGCCCTGGCACCCCATGTGTTGTACGACAAAAGAGGAGAATCCGTAGTATCTCCTCATGAATCACTTCTTGTTCTCCGTGTCATGCTCTTTAGAAATCCACGACCAATCGGGTCTTGCACAGGAACGTAAAGCTCTGTTTTATTACACGAAGTGTCATGAAGGGCGCACGAAGGTACACGAAGGCTCCATCTTCGTGCCGCTTCGCGAAATCTTTATCTTCGTGTTCTTCGTGCAATGCTTTTTACTCGGCCACTACAAGCAGAGTATCCTTTGGAGCGTCAACCCTCGGTTCTTATTACACGAAGTGTCACGAAGGGT
>JAWOMQ010000099.1:0-21145 GCA_033852415.1 Bacteroidota bacterium | reverse complement strand
GTTTTGCAGTCCGGTCACAATCCCCGTTGAAGCGGTCCCAGCGATTCCTCCAGTACCTCGCATGAGGCAGGTCAGAGGCGACGCAAACCCGGATGTTATGTTGGTTTGGTTTGTGGCCGGATCCAGGAAAACGATGCGGTCTGTCGCGATACAGACAAGGAATGGAGGAGTGAGCCCACCGCATGAAGAACAAATCCCGGCGGGATATATTGACATGTCGAGAATATTGAGTCCTGAGGTGACCGGAAGGGTAGTCCATCCGGTGCCATCATACCTGACAACACCAGCCGAAGTACCAGCATACAACGTATCGCCCAGCGCGGCCAGCGCAGTCACGTTGTCCGACGGAAGACCCTGCAGATGGTTAAACACCTGCCATGAGCGTGGATCCTGCTGCAAAGTATTTGTTGTCTGGATCATCGCGATTCCGGACCGGGTAGCAACGCAAATTTTCCCCTGAAAGAACGCAAGATCGACAACAGACCCTGAAAGTTGGTTTGTATCCGGTCCAAACCGAGTATATGTATCGGAGAACTGCATCGATGATATAGAGAAAATACTAACTCCCAGATCCGATAAAATAATGAGCGAATCGCCAGATACAATGAGGCGGTTTATGGCTTTCTGCGGATTCTGTATCTGGGCAATATCTGTGACATATTGCCACTCTCCGGTCGCGGGAGTATACCGGTGGATAAATCCGTTTTCCGCTCCAAACCAGACATGTCCAAAGCCATCGACGGCGACCGCAGACAGGTTGATCGTATGGAGCCCATCTGCTGTTGAGAACTCTTTGAACATACCGTTGGAAAATTTATAGAAGAACACTCCTCCACCCGTCGCCGCCCACAAGGCAGAAGAATCTCCCGCAAGAGCTCTAATGGAACGTTTCGAAGTAAAGGTCTTCCACTGCCCTACTGCAGGGCATCCCAAGATCAGGTGGACCATGCCGACAATAATCAGACCGCGGATCCGAAACACCAGGAACCTCTGTATGCTACCGCTCTTTTCTTTTCGAGGAAAGTTTCCTCTGGAGATCCGCTGACTCAATCGCAGAAAGCGCAGCATCCCATCCTTTGTTGCCGCCTTTCGTTCCAGCCCGCTCGATTGCCTGCTCAAGCGAATTCGTGGTCAGCACTCCAAAAATTATGGGAATCTTCGCCGCGAGCGCAATCTTCGACACCCCCGTGCTCACAGAGGATGCTATATAATCGAAATGCGGCGTATCACCACGGATCACACACCCCAGGCAGATAACGGCATCATATTTATCGCTTGCCGAGACCGCCTGCGCAACATGAGGAATCTCAAACGCCCCCGGACAATAGACCACGTCGATCATTTTTTCATCAGCGCCGTGCCGACGGAGACAATCGAGGGCACTTTCCAGGAGTCGTTTTGAAATAAACTCATTGAATCTGCTTACGACAATCCCAAACCGATAGGGACTCGCGTTTAGGTTTCCTTCGATAATATTCATATGGTGCGGAGTTAAGAGTTGTGAATGTAATCTTGCTGTGGGCTTACGGCGCGGGGTATAATCTGCGACGCATGGCATCCACGGCTGAGATGGGAATGGTGACGTTACCCAATGTCTGCTCGTCATTTTTAATCCCACCGTGGAAATCGGACCCACCGCATTCGAGAAGATAATACTGATGTACAATATCTCTGTAGTACCGGACAAGCTCAGTGGAGTGGCTTGGATGAACAACCTCAATCCCATCTAAACCCGCTTCAATAAGACGCACGACAAAACCGTCGCTCACGGACAAACCCGGGTGCGCGAGAAACGACAATCCGCCGGCCTGGGCAATCAACTCGATAGTTTCCTCGGGGGAGAATCCATCTTTTTTCTCATAGGCGGGTTTGCCGTCGCCGAGATACTTGTTGAATGCCTGCAGGTATGACGCGGCATGGCCTTCACTCACCATTGCACTTGCGACATGCGGCCGCCCGATCGATTCCCCCGTCGCGTTCGCGAGAACAGATTCAATCTTAATGGGGATATTGAGCTTATTGAGTTTATCAACAATGCGCTCCACACGCCTTTTCCTTTTTTCCTGAAATACCGCCAGAGCATCCAGAAGCGTTTTGTTGGAACGGTCAAAGAAATAGCCAAGAATATGGATTTCCAGATTGTTGTATGAAGCGCTGAGTTCCACTCCCGGAATAACATCAACACCAAGTTGGCTCCCGATCTGAATGGCTTCATCGACTGCACTGATGCTGTCATGATCGGTGATGCTGACAACACTCAAACCGGCATCCTTAACCTTGAGAAGAAGGTGATCGGCCCTAAGAGCACCATCAGATTGACTCGTATGTAAATGCAGATCCGCTCTACCGTCCACTCAACCCTCCCGGGGTTTTTTAGCTTGTGTGTGTAGTAAATTTCGCCTCCCCCTAATGCTCACGTATAAAGACTCTTAAACTTCTCGTAGTCGTTTATAATCAGCTTGTTGCCCTGAAGCTCAAGGTGGTTCTTCTTAATGAACATATGAACAACACGCGAAATGGTTTCGCGGGAAGTGCCGGCCATGTTTGCAAGGTCTTGCTGCAGCGGGAGTTCATCGATTTCGACACGCCCCTTCCGTATGGTCCCGATGTCATCCGCAAGCTGGAGGATCACGTTTGCAACCCGCCCCGCCGCATCCTTGAGCGAAAGGCTCTTGATTTGCGCGTCAGCTGTCCGGAGACGCATCGTCAGTTCTTTCAAAAGCGCGATCGCGACCGCGGGGACCGTCGAGAGAACATTCAGAAAATCACGCCGGTGAATCATGAAGAGTTCCGCCTTCGTAATCGCAACAACACTTGCCGAACGTGAAAGGCCGTCAAGAATCGACATCTCTCCGAAGAAATCATTATCTCCCAATATCGACAGGATCACTTCTCTCCCGTCATCATCTGTCCGGACGATCTTCACTTTTCCTGCGATAATAACAAAGAGCGCGGCACCCGTTTCCTCTTCAAGAAGAATAATACTCCCCTTCTTGTATTTCTTCCGCACACCAACTCGAACGATTTTAGCGAGCTCGCTTGCCTCGATCTCACTGAAGATCGGAACATTGCGAATAAACTCCATCGCTTCCCCTAAGTCGGACGAGAGTGGTTGCTGGGGGTTACTTGGTAAGTTCATGACACGCTCCGTTTTCTTTTATATGTGCACCCTTTGATCGCCGATTCCGTAGAATTTGTCAAATAATATAGCTTTGGTGTGACTGAAAGTCAAGTTAGAATGCCATAAATCATCGATTTATCGCGAAAAGAAGAAATACGCCAAACCGATGACGTTGATCTGACAAAGAAGGAGCGAGATCCCGGCAAGTGTATCATAATGGTGGATACGGGAGAGGTTGGACGGATCGCTTGTTGAGGAATAATCGGTATTCAAATGATCGGCTTTAATCTTGAAATAAGCCGACGTTGTACCAAAGACAACCGCTGCTCCCGCAGTCAGATAGATTGGGATATCGTTTTTAGGGAGTTTGATGGCAAGAGTCCCCGGCGTGGAATTCGAGAATGCGGTTGAGGGTTGTAGATGGAGTAATGTGTCCGATATGATTTGCGCCGTCAAATTCTCAAACCCTTCCTCAACAAACGTACAAGTCGACTGCCCATCAGTGAGCGGAATCCAAAGGGGTGTGGCGCCGATTCTTTTACCCCCGCTTTGCACCACAGCACCGTACGGGTCTGTCTGTACATAGAGATAACGGGGAAAGGTCAGCCGCCGCTCGGTGACCTGACCCGCAGGGCATTGAAGCGTCTCGATGACGGCAGAAGATTCCCAGCGTGTGGGATCTCCCTGAAAACATTGAAGAACGTGCTGCCCCGGCTGAACCGGGATCGAATCGATGGGGGTGATTCCTACGTATGACGTATCGACAAAGACATGCCCGCCCGCCGGATCAGACTTCACACTCAGCCATGACATTCGATCCTTCGGCATTCCAATCGTATCTCCCCCCGCCTTTGTTCCGAAATCATCCGCGGATACACAAGGGCAGTACAGGAGCAATAGCAATCCGATGATTCGAATCATTGTCATCTACTCTTCACGATGTCGATATCCGTAGAGCGTGTGATTATCGTCCAACACAAACAAAAAACCATCAATCCCGACCGGTGCCGACGCCATTCGGCCCAGGAGCTGATCTTCCCAGACGCATTTGCCGGTTGAGGCGATACATGCATAAAGTTTCTTGTCCGAGCTGCCGATGTACACAATGGAATCTGATACCAGAGGTGCGGTATTCAGCAACTCATTCATGTGTGTACTCCAGATGGTGGTGCCGTCGTTCACATCAAGGCAATAGAAAATTCCTGCTGAGGTACCGACGTAGACATGCGAGCGAAGGACCGCCTGGGAACCGAAAATCCGCGAGCCCAGTGGGCGACTCCAGACTACGTTTCCTGAATCGAGATCGAAGGCATAAAAGGTGCTATCCAGGGAGCCCACAAACACCTTGCCGCTGGATATGGAAGGTGACGAAACAATGCTTCTCCGCGCGGATTGAACCCAGAGGAGTTTTCCGCTATCCGCGCTGACGGCGACCATCTTACCATCATCACAGCCGAAGACCACACGTGTCCCGTCCCCGGCTGGCGAAGACCGGATAATCTCCGGCTCCGTTCTCGTGGAAGTAGTAAACGTCCAAACGACTTCTCCGGTTGATTTGTTGAGGCAGAATAGCTTTCCCTCATAGGTTGTGACGTAAAGCCGCCTGTTCATTAACAACGGAGACGTTTCGACGTCCCCTACTTTCTGCTGCCATTTTATTTTGCCGGTCGTGAGGATATATGCCAGCATCGTGACTTCGTCGCCGCTTGTGGCAACAATCAAGGTATCATCGTCGATGACAGGGGCACCGAAAATCGCAGAACCAAAACTGCGCGAGCAGAGCTCATGTCCGTCGCGCATCCGGACGATGTGGATTTCCCCCTGCAAATTGCCGACAAACAGCAAGCTATCGGCCGCGGCAATCCCGTACGTGCCGGATCCTGATGAAACATCGCACGTCCAGAGTCGACCGAGGGGGGGCGGAATTTCGCAACCGGCTACATTCGCCCGCTCCATTTCCCTTCCATACATGATCCACCCTGTATTCCCCGGAGGAAGAGAACGCTGCAGCCGGAACGGACTGCAGGAAATCAAGAACATCGCTGCGAACCATGCGAAAAACAGCTTTCCCATCATTCAGAAATCCCAGCCAAAGAAAAACTGCGAGAAGATATCGCTTTCCAGCTTTGTAAAATTGGATTCAATTCGTTTGCCAAAATCATAGCGGAGAACGAGGATACCGCCGAGATTAATCCGCAATCCTGCGCCCATACTGCCGAGCGTTTCCGTATAGACGTCATCCCACGCATTCCCCGCATCCATAAAAATCGCGCCGCGGATTCCCGCAAATGAAAGACCAAGCATCGGAAATCGCACCGCAAACTGATCGATAAACGGGAACCTGAGTTCATTACTGATAAGCCACAGTTTTTTGCCGCGGAGAGAGAACCTGTCATAGCCCCTCAGATCCCAGCTTCCGCCCATAAAAAACCTCCGCGCTTCCTCTCCATCGTTATAGAAAAGCCAGAGCCGAACAGCATAGGCACTCCGCTGTGAGAGACGAAAGTAGTGTCTGTAATCGAAAATGAGAGAATAATAGTTCGCGTTCGAATACTGAATGTCGGTGGTGTATGCCAACGACAGGTTAAATCTGCTGCCATCCATCGGTCCGCTTGGTCCCCACAACGAGTTGTCATGGGTAAACGAAATTGAGTTTGAGAGAAGAAGCGCCCGGCGCGAAAGATCATAGTTTGCTTGTCCGGAATTCGTAAACGTCACCGCTGAGGCATCTTTCATTGAGTTGCTGAGACTGGTCGACACGGAGATTCTCTGGAATTTCGAGAATGGATAGTTGAGCGTGACGTAGCCGCCGAAGACCTTTTCGAAATAATACTCATCGGGATCGGTAAGATCGTACCTTCTCCCGCTGAAACGGTATATGCCATACGCATAATTTGTCCGCTGCTGGAGCGAGATCCGGGAGATGGCCACATCGAAGCTTGAGAGAAGTTCATCTGACGCCTGGGCCGTATTATAAATGAGGAAATAATACTGCTCGTTTCCCAGCAGATCGCTCAATGAAAGAAACGCACCGCCGTTTGTGCCGAATACCGGATCGGTTGCAATCTGGCTCTCGGCGACATCAAGACTATACTCCCCCGCGTATCGATAAGATTTCGTTTCCGAGGTTGCCGTCATAGTCTTGGGAACCCAAAGGGGAAGAAGCGGCTCAACTTCGACAGTATGGACTGTATGGGAAGAATCATAGACCGCGCTGATATTCTGGATGGAGCGTATCTGGAAATTAAAGTTCTCAAAGGCGATGAATGCCATCCCCGAATCTGTCCAGACCGGGTCAAAAGCGGCAGTTGTGAAAGAAGTCAGCCTTCGTATCTCACGGGTCTTGCTGAGCGAGCTGTCGAGTCTTGCCATCCAGATATTGCGAGCACCTCCCGCGTCGGATGTAAAAATTATCGCCAACCCATCGTGCGACCAGGCAGGTGAATATGCACTTTCGTTACCATACGTAAGATAGTGGATTTCGTGGCTGGCGAGGTCAAAAAGGAAAAGATTGTGAACTCCGCGCTCTCCGTAGGGTGTTCGGTCGGAGGTGAAGAGAATCTTATCCCCACGCGGAGACCAGGCAGGATCCCGGTCATCGTAGATGTCATTGGTCAGACGTGTAAGCTGCTCTTTTTCCGTATTCCAGATATAGAGATCACTACTCCCGGACCGGTCATTTGCGGTAAAGGCAAGTTGTTTGCCATCCGGTGACCACGATGGAGAGCCAATAGCTGTCAGGTCATTAAAATGCAGTGAAGTGACAAGATGCTGCTGTTCGACATCATAAAGGTGAATCGCGTCATTTTCACCACTCTTTGTGACAAAGGCAAGGATGCCATTTTTAGAAATATCGATCTTGCTTTGAAACAGATGAAACGCCTCGAACTCGTCGGACTTTTCTCCTTCAACTACGAGTTCGGGTTTTCTGCCCGCACTATCGAGCGCAATGCGGTAGATACTTGTGTATCCGGTGTAATTTCCGATAAAGTAAATTTCTCCACGCGTGCCCGACTTGTACCAGACCGGTTTCGCGTTAAACCCTTCGGTGACAATTGACCGTGCAACGGCGCTTGGTTGATCTTCATTCTGGAGTAACGGGTAGTACTTCTTTTTCAGCGCATAGACCCATTCCTTGTCGAACTCGGCATATGTCCGCCCGACCGTGAGCTTAAAAATTTCATCAAAGGATTTTGATTTCCAGAAATTCTCCATAAGAAGGAGGATTTTTTCCTCGCCGTACCGTTCGGCAATGAATTGGAGAAGGTTCTGCCCTTCTTTGTACATAAGAAACGATCCGAAAATCCGATCCATTTCAGAGAGAGGGGTAAGGTATCCGGATAATGTTGCATCCCGGAGCACCATTTCCGCCTGAATATCCCAATCGGTCGACCAGTACTCTGCGAGACCTTCGACAAACCAGAGAGGCGGGAGCCGGTCCTGTGTCATGCGGTGGTTCGCGAGAACTCGATGGAGCTTGCTGTACATGAAAACGTGCACCAGCTCGTGTCTGATAACATGGTGAAAGTCCCACATCGAACCGTCATATGGGATAACCACACGCCCTTTAAGAAATTCGAAGAAGCCTCCTACCCCTTCCGATACGAAGTCGGGCGTCGTATTCGTTTGCTCAAATGCAAGATGTGAACTGTAAAGGATGAGGGGTATTCTGGTAAGGACATTATGGTTGAAGCGTTGTTCCAAAACTTTGTACGATTCCTCGGCAAGATAGGCGCCATTCTCGGCGAGGTCCTTCATCTCCGGGTAGTAATAGATATCGAAGTGTTCGGTTTTGAGGACGTGCCAGTCGAAATCGGTGTATTGGACCTTATTCTCCCCAAAAGAAAAGAACTGTGCAAAGCACGTCGAGAACGACAGGAGAAGAACGAAACAGTATAGGAGCAATAATCGCACGGCATCTCTCACATCTGCTGATAACGGAGGAGGATAGGAGGAGTCCCATCAACTCGATGACAGCCGCCCCAACCGTTTCTTAAGCATATCAATAACCGCCACCGGCGTGGGATCTACTTTGTTGAGTATCGCCAAGTAGTAGCTTACCCAATCGCCAAGATAGATCAGTGAAAACATTCTTGCAAGAAGTGAAGTCCCCTCGCTGTGGAGTTCGATAATGCCGGATGCGTATTTCCGGAGGACATCTGCAGTAATTTTCATTCGCAGTTTGACTCGAGGGTGGTCGTCCCTATCCATGAGCATAATCACTACAATCTGATTCATGAGAGACGTAGAAACGTTCCAACCCACAAGTTCATTATGGTTCATTTCCGGGAGAACATGGCCGAACGCCAACATCTTGGCATTCTCGGCGATCTGGCCCCGCCAGCGAAGATTGACAACATCAAAACGATCGGCTGAGGAATAAATTACCGGTAACTTGCGGTGGAGCTTCTCGGCAATTTGTATTGCAGGATTGGATTTCGTGTGTGTGCTGTAGAAGCGTGCCTTTTTCGAAAGGAGTCCGATCGTCTCGGCGATATCTTTTTGCCGCGGCCGAATCAACTTCGTTCTCGATAGAATCACCAGGGGCGCGAAGAACGAATACCCCAGCGCGGCACGGGGCGGGTATCCTTTAGGGATGAGCACCAGTGGCTGCCGGTGTCTCTTCGCGATTCGTAAGGTTTCTCCGTTCGAGGTAATACAGATGACTCTGGCATTCCGGCGAGTAGCGTCTGCATGGGCAGCAAGCGTCTCCTCTGTATTGCCAGAATAGCTGGAAACGATCACGAGACTTTTCTCGCTGACGTAGTCGGGGAGAAAATAGTGTCTGTTCACCGAAAAAGGAATCGAGAGCTCCCCGGCAAGATATGTTCGCAGAAGATCTCCCCCAATTGCCGATCCGCCAAGACCGGTAACCACGACGTCCTTCACAGGACCCTGCGGCGGCCCGAGCGCAGATCCGGAACCTATCTTTACCGCATCTTTAATCTGTTCTGGAAAGCCTATAAGGAGGTTTCGCATGGTGGAATGATCGTACCGTTCCACCGCAGATTCACTTATCATAAAGAGCACTCTCTGGCTTTGTTAATCTTCATCTTCAATCGGAATTTCCGGAAACTCCTTGCGCATAAACGCTCTTAAGTATTTTTCAACCTCATCGCTCGTCGGCAATGAAAGGGCAGTATGCGCGACTTCCTGCATCGTCTCAAAAGAAAGAGACCGTATAATTTTTTTGATTTCCGGAAGCACCACGGGTACTACGCTCAACTCGTCCATGCCCAGACCGACAAGGAGGGCGGTCGCAAGGGGATGTCCTGCCATTTCACCGCATATCCCTACCCATTTGCCGGCCTTGTGACCGGCTGTAATAACGCTGCGGATTGTCGCCAGAACACTTGGTTCGAACTCCCGGTAGAGTGAAGAGACCAGACTGTTACCGCGGTCGACGGCAAGGAGGTATTGGATAAGATCGTTGGAACCTATGCTCAGAAAGTCGACCTCTTTGGCAATCATCTCCGCCGACAAAGCTGCAGCGGGCACCTCAATCATAACGCCAATTGGAATTTTTTCGTCAAATCTCACTTTCCTCTCACGGAGATCTTGCTTGGCTTTACTGACAAACTCCTTTGCCCGCCAAACCTCCTGTATAGTACTGACCATTGGGAACATAATGGCAAGGTTCTTTCGCGTGCTTGCCCGGAGCATGGCGCGGAGTTGATTCAGGAAGAAACCAGGATGGTCAAAGCAAACTCTCACGCCGCGCCAACCCAGAAACGGGTTTTGTTCTTCGGCGGTTTCGGATGCAATCTTATCTCCGCCGATGTCGTATGTCCGCATAATGACTCGTTTTGGATATATTCTCGCGGCAATCCGCTTGTATTCTTTGTATTGCTCTTCCTCCGATGGAAAATCGTCGCGGCCAATAAGGAGACTTTCGGTACGAAAGAGCCCTACGCCTTGCGAGCCCTGTAAAACGACATACTCAAGTTCTTCGGCCAGCTCGATGTTGGCCGAGAGTTCAACTTTGTGTTTATCGGTAGAGACAGCGGGCAAGCCGCGCAATCCCTCGAGCTCACGTTCGAACTGCAAAAAGTTCTGGCGCCTCCGTTCATATTCGGCGATCCGCTCCTGCGTCGGTGAGATAACTATTGTTCCACTGTGGCCGTCAAGGATCATCAGATCCCCCGAAACAGCTTCCCGGCTGATATCTCCCAGGCCGACCACGGCAGGAATCTTGAGGGAACGAGAAAACAATGCAGCGTGCGAGGTAATTCCGCCAATATCGGTTGCATATCCCAGGACGTGGTTGCGGCTCAGGATCATTGTGTCGGCGGGAGTCAGCGTGTGTGCGATAACGATGACGGTGCCTTCCAGTTTCGAAACAAGTTTTTCCTGAAGAAGATTGCGCACAATCCTGTTCTTGAGATCATCGACATCGTGCGCCCGTTCGTGCATATATTCATCCGGAGCGCGGAGCATCATATGCGAGTACTTACTGATCTCATCGCTCACAATAAACTCCGCATTCAGCCTCTCGTCCCTGATCCGTTTGTGGAACGCCTCGAGGAGGATCGGATCTTCAAGCATCATGATTTGCGCGTCAAGGATTTTGGCTTTCGCTTCTCCAACTTTCTCCTGGGCAAAGATGATAATTTTCTGAAGTTCTTTGACGGATTTCTGGATGGCGCGATCGAGGCGTTCGTGCTCCTGGGGCAGGTCGTTCTCCTCAACCGTCCGCTTTTCTATCTGCGGAATATCTTTGATAAAGAGAAAGGCGCTACCGATGGCAATCCCCGGTGATGCCGGAATCCCTTTAAGAATTATTTCCTGTTTTTTTAAGGGCGCGGATTCCATCATTATTCGTCAAATCCATTCTCAAACAGCTGGACGATTGTCGCCGCAGCTTCTGTCTCGTCCTGTCCGTCGAACTTTAGCAACAGCCTGGAACCCTGTTCTGCCGCAAGGGTCATCACGCCGATGATGCTCTTCCCGTTGATTTCCATGTCATCCTTTACAATATAAAACTCACAGGCAAATTTGGCAGCTGTTTTTACCAATGTTGCGGCGGGGCGGGTGTGCAATCCCGACCGGTTCTTGATGATTACTTCTCGTTCAATCATGCGGCCCGGGGACTATGCGCTCCTCTCAAGAAGCCGTTCGGCCAACCACCGGAGCATTTCCCGGGAACGGCGATAGGGGAGCTTGCCGAGCTCGTGCTGGGCGCGGCGTGTATGATTCTCAATCTGGCGCTTCGCGTCCTCAAAAACTCCAAGACGCCCATAAACCGCCCGGACATCTTTGACCAGGGCAGTGCTTCCCTTCCGATCCAAGACCTTTTCGAGCAACAACTTCTCCCTTCCCGTGGCACGTTTCAATGCCTGAATCAGAAGAAATGTTCTCTTCCCCTCTATAATATCCCCACCGATTTTTTTCCCAAACTCCTTCTGGCTACCCGTGACATCGAGCAAATCGTCTTTCAGCTGAAATGCAATTCCAAGGTGTTCACCGAATGATCGCAGAGCTTTGACCTGGGGTCCAGATCCCCCGCCGATAAGTCCTCCGATTTCCAGTGCCGAGGCAATTACTTTGCCGGTCTTCTTTGAAATCATTAAGAGATAGTCATCGACATCGATGGTGCGACGGCTCTCGTAGTCCTTATCCAGTCCCTGGCCTTCACACACTTCCCGGAAGGCGGTCGTAAAGACTTCAGTTACCTGCCGGAGGCGTGGTGTTTTGGAGCGGAGCAGCATCCGGTACGCGTGCGCAACCATCAGGTCGCCGGCCAGAATCGCGACACCCATGTCCCATTTCACGTGAATTGTCGGCCGGCCACGCCGCAGATTTGCGTGATCCATGATATCGTCATGGACAAGGGTGAAGTTGTGGAGGATTTCAATCGCTGCGGCGGCGGGCAAAGCCCGCGCGATTTCCCCTCCTACCGATTCACAGGAGAGCAAAACCAACGCCGGTCTGATGCGCTTACCCCCGGATGCGAGCACATACCTGATCGGCGCATAAAGGGAACGCGGCGCTCCCGTACGGTAATTTCTTTCAATCCATCTCTCCAGTACAGCCCTGTATCTGCTATTATAGAGACTCTCAAAAGAGTTCGTACTCAATAATTTATCTCACAGGTAGGATCGATGAATATCTTTGTTTTCAACATAATAAGAAATGGTCGTAAGAGAAGCAAGATTGCGCACTTAACGGAAAAAATCGAAATCTACTCTTTCTGTTGGATTTCGGACTCTCCGGCTATTCCGGAGGGAGGGGACAATAAGCGAGCCCTTCACAGTGCGCCCGGAATTGATTTCCTCCAAATTTTCTTTATCTTACACACCACAGAGAAACAGACTACCGTGAAAAAGCGTTTGATTCTGTACCCCCACATGATTCGCAGGATCGTACATCTCGGTTTTATTCCCTTACTTTCGATATCTATTTTGAGTTCCTGTATGAAAACCAAAGAACCATCCCCGGAAACTGTACCTTCTGAAAAGAAAATTTCCTCAAAGAGTGAGCTCTATCCCTACTTAGATTCGCTCGAAAAGAAATACGAACAGGCATGTTACACAATGGGGATAGCTAACTGGAACAGTTATTCTCATGAAGGTCCATACGATCTGGATGCAGCAAAGCGTGAGTTCACAAAAATATTCGGCGATACATCCGCAAAAAAAATCATCGACGAATGGCTGAGGAAATCTCCCTCCTTGGCCGACAAGCAATTGGCCCGGCGACTTGAGCTCTGGCATCGCTGCTTTATCGGTGGTGCGATTTATGCGGATTCTGAAATTGCCGCCGCGGAAAATGCGCTCCAGCGAAAAATTACAGACTTTAAATTCGTGTTCAACGGCGAACCGATCACCCGTGCTGAGGTGACCAACAAGCTTCGCGATGAGAGGCAGGGTCAGACCAGGCACAAACTCTGGCAAATTCCGGCCCAGTTGTCGTCCGCCGTCATCGGCGATCTTGTCAACCTTGTGAAACTGCGCAACCGGAAAGCGCGATTGCTGGGGTTCCCAAATTATTATTCTCTGAGCCTAAGTCTCCACGCAATCGACGAGCAATGGCTGGTTAATACACTCGGTCTCCTTGAAGAGCAGACCCGGGCGAGATTCGCGGAGTTCATAGCAGCTTCGGCAAAGAAATTCCGAATCAAGAATTTCGGCCCGTGGGACTTTGATTATGTTCTGAAAGAATCGGCTTCGCTGCCTGATAAGTATTTCACTGCGGATTCAGTTTTTCCGGTAATCCACAAATTTGAAAAAGGCATTGGCTTTAACGTCGATTCATTACCAATCAAAGAGGTTGTAAAGGATATCCCCTACGGCGGTCTCAGCCTTGCCATTACCATACCCACCGACTCGCGCTTCCTCGTGAACCCGACGAAAGGAAAAGGATTTTATGGCGTCGCATTTCATGAATACGGTCATTCTCTGAAAGCCGTTTATACGCACGTTGATTATCCGATTTTAAAAGGGTACGAATGGATTCCTGGTGCTCAGTGCGCCGGCTTTGAAGAGGGAATAGCCGATATGCACGGTGAATTCACCGAAGACTCTGTCTGGCTCTCAATGTTCACAGCCGTCCCTGCTGCGCAAATCGAACATTACATGAAGGGACGAAACTTACCTGCAATCTATCGACTGCGCCGTCTTCTGAAGGATTTCTTTATAGAATATGAAATGTATAAAAACCCGGACCAGGATCTTGCCCTTCTGGAACGGGAAATGTTCAGGAAATACCTCCTCATCGGTCTCGATGAGGACGAACCTCATCAATTTGCCTCCTCAATATGGTACACCTCGTACCCCTGCTACTATCAGAATTATATTCTTGCCGGGATGATTGCCACACAACTTCAGGAAGCTCTCACCGATAAGTTCGGCATCGAGAAATGCACCGACCCGCACCTGGCAGAGTTCATGATTAAATATCTCTACGAAAGCGGCGAAACGCTTGAGTGGACCGAGCGGATACGGAATGCAACCGGAAAGTCGCTTGAACCGGGTGCCTACCTCCGCAAACTTGGTATAGAGGATTCCCATCCTCTGACAAAGGACTGATCATTAACGAGCAAGAAATTGGAGGTGATTATGAGGTGCTTTTGGAGCGGTGTATTCTGTTGTTTCCTTTTCCTGACATCCTGCTATTTTCCCGGTGATGTACCCCCTGTTGTCGATCACTATCCCCTTACCGCAGGAAACAGCTGGCACTATATTCGGACGATAACGCTCTACAATTTCCGACCGCCCTCACTGGCGGATTCATTGCCGTATACCGGAGTAACGTTCACAACCGATGTTGTAATGCAGGGGGAAGTATCCTTGAACGACGGACCCGCGTTTACATGCCAGACGATCGAGCATGAGAATGGTCGAGACATCGTGGGGTACGACTATTATCGTCAGGTTAATGAGTCACTCCGAATCATAGCATATACGGGCGGTAGTGTTCCAATTTATCCACAACAGAGCCTTGGGGCCCAGCTAAGGTTCGGATACGGCGGTATCTTTAGCTCTTCTCTTCCCGAGCTTATGGATCGGCTTAAAGGAGGATCGCAATCTCCACAGGGAACCGGCGGGGATTCTCTCATTTATGAACAGGGTCCCGTGACATCATTTATATTCCCAATCAATATCGGACGCGAGTGGGATTATCGTGTACCTCAGTACTCACCCGGCTGGAGAATGCACAAGAAGGTGATGGAGGTAACGCCGGTTACTGTCGCTAATAGCCGGTTTGAAACGTACAAAATCCGCTGGTACTGGGATATGAATAATTCCGGATTTTGGGATACCAATATGGTCGCATATGATTATTTATCTTCAAGCGGAGTACTGCAGCGCGAATTCATCATCAAGAACCTCGTCATTATAACCTCATCGACGTCCAATCTGGCGGGTTTTTGTGATTCCAGAGAATCATACGTCGCACAATCGATGACGGTTCATTAGCCTCACGACAGCCACAAGGATTTGCTGCCTGGACTGCGTAGGCCCACAAAAGTCTCACATTGACGGTTATAAACGGGGTGTTCTGAAGACGCACAAAATGCTTTGACGACACTGCCAGGCGGATAAATTATTGCCTGAACCGCGCGGGCTGCAGCTGCTGCCTTGCAAATGTTCATCCATTATTTTAGTTTATGACTAGACATTATTAATGCAGCACAATGCGGAAGCAGACGGTACTATGAAATCATTTATAACATTAATACTTTTCGTTCTTCTTTTCTCCCCCGCCCCGGCGTGGAGCCAGGTTAACAGCATCCTCGGCTATTACGTTCATGCTGACTCTGCGGCAGATTTTCCACGGCTCGACAAGGAGCTGACTATTCTTTGCCAGAGACAGGTCGGCACCAACTTCATAACATTCATTGGGTTCCAGGGAGAAAACATCGCTCGGATCGTTGCCGTGACGCTCAAACCAATTACCGACCTCCGGAAAGAAATTTCTCTGACGGTGGATTTCCAGGGGATCACGCCAATCCCGGGAACAATAACCACATGGGGATACATTTACGACCGGAACAACGACGGAAAGATCGATTATATGGTGCTTGTAGGCGGCGCAGCGCCGTTTAAGGATGACAATTTTCCTTCCGTATTTCCACCCCGCGGCAGACCGCTCACAAAGGAACAGATCAATTACATGGTAGGCCAGAGCAAAATCATTTTCAACCATTTTGCTGATGACAATTATGATGGGACGATTGACGCCCTGATCCAGGCGGATGCAGATTCGACAAGGGATTGGATTGAGCGGCGAATTCTCGTTCGCAGCAGTAACTATGATGGAAAATTCGATGACGTGAGGGCCTTCCGAACCGCATTGAACGAGAGCGTAGACACGATTGCACACCGCGGATCCTCCATTCCGTACCACCCCATCGGGCAGGCTGCGGCAGCGATCGATCAAAAAATGTTCGAGACAAAAACTGCCATTCTATCTCTCATCAATCATGCGATCGAACTCTGCAATTTTACGCCGGATCAATTAGCGAAGAAGTAACCCGAAGACTGAACGCCGCGGCAGAGTACCCTCAATTACTTCGCCTTCTGTTTCACTGCAGGTGAATCGAGCTTACCGGATGAACTTCCCAACAGGTGTTTCTCCAGATCAGGGCTTTTCCTGAATGATACTTTTTCGAGTTTTGGGTGTGCATGAAATCGTAGAGCATCCATCCTTCGACTGTCACCATTTTGCCCTGCAAGCCGTACACAAATTGGTCGTTCCATTCAGGATGCTTTTGCCGGAAAGCGGGGGTAATCTCGACAACCATGCAGTTACTCTTTTTCTTTGTATGTTTATCCTTGCCGAGATAGATGTGGTAGTCGTGGTCCGTTGACTTTTTTGAGTGGCAATTGCACGACTCCGGACCCTCTAAGGTATCATCGAGAACGTATGCGGTAATTCTGATAGCTTTTTCATTCGTGAATCTCGTGCTGTCTTTGCCGGGTGCGAGGATATCACTGATCGAAACTGAGGTGTCAAGAGAGGCCGGCTCGGTGTCACGGTTCTTGAGCGAATCGAGTATTTGTTGCTTCCTGTCCTCTGTATCTCCCAGGACCCCGTGACAAAGAGGCTGCTTTTTCTTGTGTGGAGGATGGGCGGAACAAACATCCGGAGGACTGAGGAGGAAAACGAGAACGAAGAACGTCAGGATTCTCATACGTGTATTCCTTTCTTTGATGGCTCGGATAATGCAGTACCGTTTCCGTACAATCCCAAAGTCCATGTGGATTTCACGCCTGCCGGAGAACCGGGTTCAACAAGAAGCGAGGAGCTTTCTAGAGCACCCTGGCATGTTCGTTTAACAGGAACTTCCTGATGGCTTCCGCCATCTCCATCGACTTCTCAAGTGGCAGCGAATGTCCGCATTCATGAAAAATTCTTGTGGTCGAAGTTGGAATGATTCGCTGTAATCGTTCTGCATTCTCCCAGGGAATCAACCGGTCATTCTTCCCCCACAGAATCAGAACAGGGGCTCTGATTGAACTGCATCTTGACTCCCAATCCATCTCACCGGTCAGAGCCTCCCGAAAAGCTTTCAACCATGACGCGGTCTTATACTCACCTTGAAGGCTTGACACAAATTCCCGGCACAAGCCTTCTGGTCGGTGTGCTCTATTATAGAAGGAACGGCTTCCGAAAAAGCAGGAAAGAGTGACACTTTTCACGATTTGGCGTGCACAAAATTGAATAATGGGCCATATGATCTCATGTGTGAGAAATGTATGTCTCCTCGATCCGGTCGTCGCGATGAGAACGAGTTTGTCTACATCCTCAGGATAATATGCCGCCATCGTGGCGGCCACCTGTCCACCGTAGGATACACCTATAAGTGTAACCTTTTTGAGACGCAGTACGCTGATGAGATCTTGGAGGAACTCTGATTGTTGCCGGACTGATAATGGCTTTGTCGGGGCGCTCGACCGGCCGAAGCCAGGCAGGTCAACGGCAAACACATGGAACGTTTCGCTGAGCGGCAGGATCACTTTAGACCACATCGGTGAACCGCCTAGGCCATGGATGAGAACAAGCGGTGCCCCTGCTCCACATTCGGTGATCGAAATGTGAATGGGTCCCACCTGTACATCCCGCTGGCTTACTTCTTTGTCCATTGCTCAAAAAGATTCTCGACTTCAGTTGGCGACAACGACGGTCGGTCGTACAACCCTTTCGCTCCACGCTGCCGGAGCGCCTCGTATAGACAAACCGCGCATGCAACTGACACGTTCAGACTCTCAATCATTCCGGCCATTGGAATCCGGATCAGACCATCGGCGTGTTTCGCAGCTTCATCTGATACTCCACGGTGTTCGTTGCCGAATACCAGCGCGACCCTGGCAGTCAGGTCAACGTCGTATAATCTGGTCGCTTTCCCGGAAAGCCGCGTTGCATAAATGGTCCATCCCTCCTGATGAAGGCTATCGCAGCATTCTTTCATCGAGGCGAATTTTCTCCTGTCAATCCATTTGACTGCACTCGCCGAGCTTTTTTTTCCAAGTTTTGGAAATACTTCATTCGTATAGACAAGCTGTATCTCCATTACCCCGACTGCATCGGCTGTTCGGAGAATCGCACTCACATTGTGTGGATCGTGGATATCCTCCATGACGACCGTCAGGGTCGGCTGGCGGTGCCGCAAAACGTTCAGGATCTTTTGCTTTCTTCGTTCGGTCACGGTCTCATTCCGAAATCGGGAGCTGGGCTGTAACCGGATTCTGGCTTGAATCTTCGACTTCTGGTTCCTGTTTCAGCTGCAAAATCGCAATTGCTGCAATCACAAGAAGGGCGCCAATAATCTGCACAGGTAACAAAATCTCTCCAAGGAACAAAAAGGCCGTGACGATTGCCACGATTGGCTCGAAGGTGGCGGTGATGATCGCACGCGAAGCGGTAAGGTATCTCATCCCGCCAAAGTAGAGTGAGTGAGGTATCAGGATAGATATCATAGCGAACAAAAAGAATGTCCTCCACGTCTCAGCCGAATAATGCGCCTCGATAATTACCCAGGGCGGATTGATCATCAGCCAGAACAGTGTAGCAAAGATAAAGGCATAGACAAGACATGTCCAGACGTTGTAACGTTTTACCAGGTGCCTGAGCCAGACATTCGTAAATGCCCAGCAGAACGCGGAGGCGATACCGGCGAAGAGACCCAGACCGTTTATCATTGACAGGGAAAATCCCTTTCCAGCGATAGCCAGATAACATCCCGCGAGCGAAACGATGCCGGCAGCGACTTTAGCAATCGTCAGGGATTCTTCGCTGGTAATCGCCGCGTAGCCCAGCACAAGCAACGGGGCGAGATACTGGAGAAGGATTGCAGTCGCCACATTGGTCTGATGAATTGTAAAATAATAGGTAAAATTAGATCCCGCGGCTCCGAAGATACCAAGGGCTGCAAAGTGAGGAAGGTCAGCAATGCGCACCGCCAGGAACTTTCTTTTTGCAATCAGGAAGTACGCGAGGATTATAAGGCAGGAAAAGGACATCCTCATCTGAACGAGAACAAGCGTATCGAAATTCCTGCTGAAGAGAAACTTCGCGGTCGTGGCCGATATCCCCCAAAACATTGTCGCGCCAAGAATATAAACGTACCCCTTAAACCTGTTCATTGTGCAGGCGGTTGTTCCGGTTCCTGCCCAGAAGCCTCTTCAGCACGGCGCCGGAAGTACTTGCTCATCTCATCGTTTCCGTTCAGCTCGTAGAAATGGGCCAGCCGTTCATAGAGCGGCAGAGGCACCTTGACGTGCCGTATTCCCATTTTGAGGAAATCAATGATTGATGTAAGGGATGGAATATTGAGGTCAGGCTCATAACAATCAGATGCCTCGAGATACGGATCAGGCGAGTCCGGTCTTGCCTGCGCAGCTTTCTGGTAATACTCGAACGCGAGTTCGTAGTTATCATACATAGCATAGGTGACGCCAAAGACGCTCGCAAGCCACATGTAGACATCATACGAAAGAGAGGAGAATTCTTTTGCGAGTTTTTCGCCGAACATGCAAAGCTCGTCTGGTGTGAGCGTATTATTCCAGAAGAGAAGACGGTAGAGCTCCATATCAAGGATCTTTTGCTGGAGCGCCTGCTCAAACGCGTCGAAGATTTCATTAAATTCTCGCGATAGTTCGAACCGTCTGCGGATTTCGTCAATGGAAAGTTTTGCCACGTTCGTTTTGCTAAGACCTGCGGTTTCTGTTCATGACCTTCCCAACACCAGCGATACTGTTTTAGCACTGACAAGGAAAGAAAAACATCTGTTGCCGTATGTTCTTGCAACAGATCAAAATAGCAAAGGAGGGGTTGAAAATCAAGACGATTTTCGCAGCAAGAGCGCACTTTCAGATCATACCTGACGTGAAATCCATGAATGCCGCTTCTTTGAGTGGTGACAACGCGAGACCCCGGTGAGATTTCGCCGATCGTCCGGCACCCAATGGACAGGAGTGACCTAAGAGTGACCCCTGGTTCCGATCACTACGGTGAACGGTGGTGTTACCAGGGATCAAATTGCAAATCGGAGAAATTTTATCTACTTTCACGGACACAAACCAGGAGGAAGTATGGAACAGGAAACAAATGTAATACAGGCGCCCACTCCTTCATCCTTTATGGCACGGGCGGCAAATGTGTTCACGTCGCCGTCGGAGCTTTACTCAGAGGTCGCAGCGATACCGGTACAGGCTACTTCGTGGTCTATCCCATTCGTTACATCGCTTATCCTCGCACTCGTGTTTACCTTCGCATTGTACAATAATCCGGCGTTGCGGCAACAGATTTACGACGCGCAGGATCGGACATGGAAAGAGGCTGTCACACAAGGAAAGATGACACAGTCTCAATACGAACAGATGTCCTCCGCCATGGAATCGAGCGGCCCGGCGATGTTCATGGTCATCGGTGGCGGGGCGGCGATCGTCTGGATCTCCGTAATCTTTTTTGGCGTTGCACTGCTTTTATGGCTGATTGTTAAATTCGGGTTGAAGGCATCTCTGAGTTATGGAAAGATCATCGAGGTGACAGGACTCGCATCGTTGATCAGCATCGCGGGGACTATTGTTACATTGCTTTTGATGTACGCGTTTAACACCATGTATGCTACACCTGGGGCGGGTCTTCTCATGCTCAACTCGTTCGATCCGACAAATACCGGTCACCGGATTCTCGCCTCCCTCAACATTTTCACGATGTGGGAAGTACTTATTATTGGTGTGGGGATTTCAAAAGTCTCGGGGAAATCTGCCGGGTTGGGTATTGGGATTGTCTTAGGGCTTTGGATTCTTTGGGTTATTGTTTCCTCCCTCCTCGGTATCGGGGTGCGGTAGCTACCTGTTCATGCCTGGATACCCAGGGAAGACAATGTCATGGGCTCACCGATCCGGAGAGCTGAGTGGCGGAGGACCATCGCTGTCCCATCAACTTCTTTCCAACCCACAAAAGTGTGAAGATCTCCGACATCCACCAGCCGCGGCGGGGGCTCGGAGTGTGTATCCACTTGTGAGGAAATTCCCAAATCGACGCGATATTTTTCTCCCTTTTCCGTTTCGACAG
>JAWOMQ010000092.1:0-8410 GCA_033852415.1 Bacteroidota bacterium | reverse complement strand
GTAATTCGTACCCACCCAAAGTGTTTTGCTCTTCGGGGAATAGACGATGCTCCCCACATTGTCGGCCAGCAATCCGTTGGCAGTCGTTATCAGGGATGTCGGCCGGAGCGAGTCACCCTCCAGAACCGCCAAACCGTTCGGTGTGCAGACCCAAAGCTTCCCATCATGCCAGAGGAACGATTGAATCTGATTGGTAGGAGCACCCGTCGATTGATCCCACACCCGCCGAAACAGCGGAGATCGGCCTGCACTTCCTGAATCCCGGCCGGGTCGAGCAAAAGCCTGTCTGAGCTGTGCCAGTGTGAGCGGCACAACACTCCGGTACAACCCGGCATCGCGCGTTCCCACGAGAAGACGACCTTTTTCATCGAACGTCACGTCATGAAAGAAACTCATCGGCAACCCAAGCGACGCATCCAGCACATACCACGTCTTGTCGGTATAGCAAAAGATCTGTTGATAGCCCGGGAACCATAAGCTCTCGACCGTTTTGCCCCCCTCTGCGCCCGTCTCAATAAAGTACTGCTTCGCCGCGTAAATGGTTGTCATCTGATAATCGGAGAGCCATGCTTCTTTCCCAAAGAAATCGACCCGGCGCGACCGATCCATTCCATGCGGGCTTCCTGATTTGCTCGTCGAAAGACAATTGATACCTGTCGTAGTTCCTATCCAGAGGCGTCCCTCCACGTCAGCAATGACACCATTGACCCAATCATTGCGCAAGCCCTGCCTTGACTGCAGGACCATTGATCCATGTTCCTTCGAGATAAGAACACAACCGCCGCCGGATGTCCCAAGGCAGAGAAGCCTGTCAGGCCCGACAGAGGCGAGAGGAAGAACGGCGTTGATTCCGGTGTTCGGTAAGAGCGGCTTTTCCCCTATGCGTGTCATCGCGTCATAGCTCAAGAAAGCCTCGAAATTGGCCCGGAGCTTTGAAATGCCCCCAATCTGGGAAAACCATAAATCACCTTCCCTGTCTGCAGAGATGTTGCTAAGGTTATTGCTCAAAAGGCCATTCTCAGTCGTGTAGACAGCACGGGTAATGAGAGAATCCGAATTGAACGTGGCACGCAAAACGCCCGAACCATTACTCCCAAAGAGAAGATCCCCGCCAGGAATCTCTACTATCGAGTAAATGCTGTTCGTGAGCCTTTTGCTCAGCGTCCTAATCCAGGCCTCCGAGCCGGAAGATTCTTCCAGCACCCACACGGCGCCATTCCTGCAACCGCCGAACAGTCTCCCGTTTGAATTCTCGAACAGTACATCAGTAGTCGAAGGCGGAAGCCCCTCCTTCTCAGAAAGGACCGTGTACCGTGCCGACTGATTTGCAAACCTCAGCAAGAATACCCCTCCGGTCGACACCCACACAGATTTATCCTGCCTCATCGTCACAGATCGGATATCCAGGTTCTTCGCAGGATCGAGCAAATTGGTATGAATCGTGTCCACGGAAGCGGAATCTAGTCCGTAAAACGTATACCGGAGGATGCCACTTTCACCTGTACCGAGCCACAATGTTCCATGGCTGTCAACACATAACCGGTTTTGCTGTACCGTCGCATGATGAAGTGGAGTTGATCCGATTGAATCCCGGAACTGAATTCTGCTGTTTAATCCGTACGAGCCCAACGGCCGGATCGACACGAAAAGGCCGGCATCAGAAGCGACCCAAAGACGACCCAACGAATCCTCATTCACTTGCCTGACTGTTAATTCTCCTATACCGTCACCAACGCCAAAATGATCAAGTTTGTGGCCGTCGTATCTCAATAGGCCGGAAGAGTAAATGACAAACCAGAGGAATCCCTGCCGGTCCTGGTACACCGACCGCACGTCTGCTGATGGCAACGGATTAATTTCGTTCTGCTGGGTATAGTGCGTGAAAGGCAATTCCTGACCGCTCGAAAACGCGGTTAAGAAGAGTAAGAGAAGAATAGTAAGAAAAGGAGATTGAAGCCGTCTCATCCCAATCTTGCTGCGACAATGTTGTAAGAACAACCAGGAATAATCCTATATTGCGTCAAAGATTCCAAAATTCAAGTGTTTTGACCGAATGCAAAGGTAAGAATATTTGATTTCACAATCAACAAAACGTTGAGCCTGCCCCACGCCGGGCATTCCACTTCCCCTTAACCACGCACCATTCATTGCTCTCCGGTAACACCATTCCGCTCGGTCCGCCTTTAAATAACGAGCCCCGGATTTCGTTCGTCCTCCGGGGCTTTAGTGCTTCCGATTCCAACGGTGGGCAAGAGGTGGCACAGCCGTCGGAGCATTAGCCGAACATTTCAGAAACGAATCTTGATCCCACCAAAGACCTCCCGCCCTGGTCCTGGCTGATACGAGTTGCCTCCTGCATCCGGCTCCGAAAACGCGACAAATGTCTGGTCGGTCATGTTCCTCACCTGACAGGTCAGATCCCCCGAGAGACCAGCGGCGGTCCAATGATAAGTAATCCTGCCATCGAGTAAGGTGTAGCCTTGCACTGCTTCATTTTCCTTGTTCGCGCCGTCAATATAGGCCTTACTGAGGGTCTCAGAGCTCAATCCCACTGAAAATTCCGGCGTCACATCGTAATTGACGTCAACCATAAGCTCGTGTTGGGGAGAATTCGGTAGCCAGTTGCCGTCAAGAATCGATCTGTGATCCGACGTATCATCCATGATAATTGAAATAGGTGCTGGAATGTCGTACGTAAAATGGGAGAACGTATATGCAACGCGGGCACGAAATGTCCTGATCGGCTCATAATTGGCGGAAAGCTCGAGACCGTACCTCTTTGTACCACCGATATTCTTGTAAAATGTTCCTTCTTCACCGTTTCCACGGTTTGGCAAGCGATACCGCTCGAAGTCGTTGGTTGTTGCAGTGTAATACCCGGAAAAGTCGTAGTACAGGGAACGATTCACCGAACCTCGGGCTCCAACCTCGAACGAATTTGATGTCGCTGGCACAAGGCTCTCGTTGAATCCGCGGTACCCGCTCGGATTCGAGCCAATCTCCTCAGTTGAAGGAGGGATAAAGCCCTGTCCCCAGCTTCCAAATAAGCTAAGCTCGCGGGCAGGAGAGTACGTCACCCCTACCCTGCCGGTGACATTGGAGAAGTCCACGCTTCCCGAGGCATCGCTTGAATCAGTCCTGAGGAAATCATTCAGTTCATTGTGGATTTTATCAAGGCGAACACTTCCGGTCACGTTCCATGCCGCCCCCAGATCGATCATATCAATCAGAAAGAAACCCATCCCGCGCTGCCATTGTTGCTGTTTCGACCAGAGGGAATCCAGTTCCACTGAATGATTGTTGGAATCTGTATGCTCATCGATTGTTTGCCACTGGAGATCAGTCCCGATGCTGAATCTGTTCCGTATTGGATCTTCCTGCGATCCACTCTTGAATGTATATTGAGCGGAAGCTCCCGGTGTCGTTAATGTCTGATGGTCAAAGACGTGGTTATTGGCTTCCGTGTAGACGGAGTGTTTGACATATCCGTTGAACCGCAGCTCCTGCTGGTCGGTAAAATGGATGAGACCCGTAAGCCCGTTTGTCGTGCGATTCATCTCCATATGCTCGTCATAGGGAACAGCATCATCGTTTGGCAAGGTTGGGTCCTGATTGTACTGCATGAGATTCAAACCTTCAGGGTTTTCGTGGCGGGTGTCACTCCAGGAGAAGATTGGCGTCAGGGCGATTGATGAGGTAGGCGTATACGTTGCTTTCGCATAAACATTATTCTCGAAGAAGTGTGTATGAACCCTATAGCCATCTCCCATCGTCCGGGAAAACGATAGCTGATAGTTTACATCATTCACGTCACCCCCGAATTGTCCGAAACCCTTCCAAAAGTTGTTCGTTCCCGCATCGAGTGAGACATCGCCGAACAAAGAAGTGGAAGGAGAATTTTGTGTGATTATATTGATGATTCCTCCTGCTGCACCCCCACCAAAAAGCGCCGCAGATGGGCCTCTCAATACTTCTATCCGTTCGGTTCGATTCAAATCAACGTCAAATAAGTCAGGCGCAAACCCGGTCGGATCATTGATTGGGATTTCATCGAGCAGTATTTTGATGCTCCGGATGCCGGTTTCCGTAAGGATTCCCTGTCCGCGGATCGAAAGATGTACTCTTTCGCCGTTAGCCTGGTTATCCACCTTGACTCCGGGGACAAGTCTTAACGCCTCGTCGATTGCAGCGCCCCGGGGTAGAGTGTTAAGGGCTGTCGAATCGACAATACTCACCGAATATGGTGTTGATTTCAGTGGGATCGACAACCTCGACGCGGAGATCACAATTTCATCCGGGTATCTGTACTCCAGCGTGTCCGCAGATTGGGAGTAGGATAATTGTACGATAAGATGCAAACAGGTGCTCAGTAGTATCAGGGTTTTCATATTCGTAGACCTTCCTTCATGTGTGATTGTACAGGGTACGTCTCGAGATATCGGGGAAACTCCACTCACTCACTGGCAATCGGGTTTGCGCCCTCGCGCAATATGCTGTGGCGTGAAATGAGAGCATCCTGAAGATCGAAACAATATCTTCCGTCAGGTTCTCTATCGCCGAAAGTGGCAATCAAATACTGGAAGGTCTTAAGGGTGGAGATTTATCCCGTATTGGATTATACGGTTCAAAGAAAGGTTGGTTAAATGAGGGAGACGCTGTAACACAGAGGAACAATTCAATCCTGGGATCAACGACAATGGAAACCGCCTTGGGGGCATTGTCCTTGTCGAATGTCTCCCAGTTGAGTGTCGAAAGAGTTAAGGTGGTTTGATGGGAATATGGCTCGACTGCAGGATGAAATTTCTCATATTCATCACTAAAGAGCTCCACCCGGAATGCCAAATAATCGCATGCGAGAATGAGCGCAAGCACCTGCCAGATCGCCTCTCTTCTGTAATAACCTGATAGGAGATGCCTGAGCGATTTCACGCTAGAATGAATATGACTCATACGGAACATGTTAGGCGATCCGGCTTATCCCGCATTCACAAGCGCCATCGGACTTAGTCAGACTCACCGTATCCTCAAAGGAATCCAGATAATGGACATGCCCCAGACAAAAGATAAATGTTTGATAAGAGCAGAATCGCGTAACCTCACAGCTTTTTGAGATCTCATTTCAGCAGACATTTTTTTCGGAGAGAACCTCCTGTCGGTACACGCTAAACACGGAGGTTCTACCGGACGGTTTCCTTATTTATCACATCCCCGATCGCATCCACAATTTGAATATATCCGGTGCAGCGACAAAGATTGCCGGAGATTGCGCTCCGGATTTCGTTTCTATCCGCGCGCGAATGCTTGTCGATGAACGATTTTGCACTCATGAGCATGCCGGGTGTGCAAAAACCACAATGCGCGGCGTCATGATCCATAAACGATTCCTGCAGCGGGTGGAGTTGTCCGTCCATCATCAGACCCTCCACAGTCTCAACCTTCCTGCCATGGACTTGAGGCGCCAGCACCAGGCATGCGTTAACCGGTTCTCCGTCGAGCAGTACAGTGCAAGCACCGCACTCACCAATTTCACAGCCGCATTTGGTCCCCGTGAACCCAAGATCTTCCCTCAGCATCCTGAGCAACGTGCGATTTGCCGGAACAGTTACGATCCGGATTTTCCCGTTGATTGTGACGCGTATCGTCGATAACCGGTTTGCAGAACTCGCCGGAAAAATTTGCGGCCTCCTCTCCGGCTTGGTGTCCCCAGACATCGCGGTTCTATCCGTGGTTGTATCTGGTGATATGCACTGGTCGAGCGCTCGCCGCACAAGCACCGCAATCACCGGTTCCTTATATTCGGTTGACCATCGCCTGCCGGTTTGCTGAATCATCACCTCAGCAACCTTCTTTCCAGCCGCCCTGAATAATCCATCGGATGGCTTATTCCCCACCAGCAATTGCTCTGCAGGCAGAATTCTTTGCCACACAGGCAGCGCAGCACCCGGAACAATGCGGGCTTCGGTTATCCGGCCAGCAGAATCAAACCCCAGGACCGCGGCGACACTGAGGCGAGCGATCGAAAGCGCATTACGTCTCCCAAGCTTAACAAATGCACTCCTCGCATTTGCCGGGAGCTTGGGAACGATTATCTCAGTCAGCAGCTCATCAGGCCCGGCTTTGGTCTGGTACGGTCTCACGAAAAAGTCCTGCAGCAGCACCTCACGCCACTGCTTCACCGAACGCAATTTCACCGAAGCACCAAGGGCGATGAGTGGCGGGACGGTATCGGCACATGCCGCTGCGTTCATGATATTTCCGCCGATTGTCCCGAGATTTCTGATTTGCGGGCTACCCACGGTCGATGCCGCCCTCGATAGGAGCGTCGCTGATTTCCGAATCTTAGCCGAACGCACGATCTCGGAATGAGTGGTCAGCGGTCCTATCGACAGGATCTCTCCATCTTCCTTGATCTTACACAAATCTTCAATGCGGCAAATATCAATAATTGGGGTGAATGCCCTGACAGAGGATCTGCGAAGTTCGATCAACAAGTCAGTCCCTCCTGCGAGAATCCTCGCACCGGGCGCATACTGTCCTAGAAGGGCGCATGCCTCTTCGGTCGAACCAGGAGCGAAATAGTCAAATGCTCTCATGACGGTCGCAGTTTGCACTGCTCCAATGAAACGTCCTCCTTTTCTTTCTGCATTGAACCTCGCTCACCTTGACGTGAAAGCTTATGCCCAAGGAGCACGCGTTCAATAGTCGCGGGAATTTCGCAGATCCTTTTCCCGGTGGCATTGTATATCGCATTTACAATTGCAGGAGCGGCCAACTCATTGGCTGGCTCGCCAATTGACTTCGCCCCGAACGGTCCGGCGGAGTCTTTGTTCTCGACAATAATTGCGTGAACCGGGGGCATATCCATTGCAGTAGGAACCAAATACTCGTCAAAATTCAATTGTTTCGGCACAGCTTGGTCGAAGTCGAACTCTTCGAGGAGTCCGTACCCCAAACCCATCGCTACTCCTCCGTAAATCTGGCCCAGAACCGTGTTGCGATTGATCGCCTTCCCCACATCATGGCACGAGACAAAATCCACGACATCTACTTTACCCGTCTCACAATCGACTTCAACCTCTGCCACATTTGCACCATAAACAAAGGTGAAATACGCTTCACCTCTTCCTTCTTCTTCATGCCAAGACGTCGGGGGCGATTTATACCAACCAAAGCCGTACATCGGCCTCCCAAGGCGGAAGCACTCGGAAACAACTTCGTTGAACGCAGCCAGCCTCATGCGAGAGGGCATTTCGATGAGATAGTTATCCGACAGCTCAAGGTTCTCTATTCTGATTCCTGTCATTCCTGCAGCAACCTCGAGTAATGTATTCTTGACGACCTCGGCTCCGCGTTTTGCAGCCGACCCACCCATAATCGTTCCCCGGGACGCGACTGTCGGGCCAGAATCGGGTACGCGGCTCGTGTTCGTATTCAGAAACTGTATTCGCTCCATCCCAATGCCGAGCACCTCCGCGGCGATCTGACACATCTGGGTTTGAGCACCTTGCCCCATATCGGTTATCCCTGACGAGACAATAACACTCCCATCAGTTTGCACAGAAACGATTGTGCCGGCAGCGTCGGTTCCCTCGGCTCCAAGAGCAACGCCACGATAACTGCACGCAAGCCCGACCCCCCGCCTCTTTGGTGCGGCGGGTTTCGAGCGATACTCCTGCCATTTTTGAACGAACCCTGCCATGTCCGTCGATTTCGCCAGAACTTCCTTCAAACTCACAACGTGGTCGAGCCGCTGCCCCGTAGCCGTCACTGCATTGCGTTCAAATCCATTCTGTAAACGAATCTCAAATGGATTCTTACCCACCTTCTCGGCAAGCTCATCCATCATCGACTCAATTGCAAAGTTTACCTGAGGTGATCCAAATCCCCTCATAGCTCCGGTATAGTTGTTATTCGTGTAGACCGCATACACATCCGTCTTCACGTTCTCGCAATAGTAGGGACCTGTTGCCTGGACGACTGAACGCCAGGTGACGAATGGGCTCATCGACGCATACGCCCCGCCGTCGGCGATGCACTTAATCTCCATTGCGGTAATTGAGCCATCGTTTTTCGCCCCCCATTTGTACTCCATCACATACGGGTGCCGTTTGTACGATTCGAGCATCGACTCTTCGCGCGTGTTGACCATCTTGACGGGCTTCCCGGTAGCAAGGGCCAGCAGTGCGGCACGACAGCACATCGCTGTCATGACTTCGTCTTTTCCGCCGAAAGATCCCCCAAGCGTCGCTTGAATTATCTGAACTTTATTCAAATCAAGCCCCATAGCGGCAGCGACCGATCGCCTGCTTGAAAATAAATTTTGCACTGACCCTGTGATCTTTACTCCTCCGTGTTCCGCTGGCTCCGCAAGAACCGCCTCCGGCTCAATATAGGCATGCTCAACAAACTG
>JAWOMQ010000056.1:0-38883 GCA_033852415.1 Bacteroidota bacterium | reverse complement strand
TCGGGTCACCTGCGATGACTGGAGGATCATTGTTCCCGACGGAGGTTGAGGGCCGTTGACGACGGATACCGCACGAGTCGAGCGGATGTTGATCTTAAGGGTTGTGTCTGCAACATCGTGATAGCTGATCTGCAATTCTGGCCGGTAGTCGATCGAGAGATTGATGTAGTTTGCGAAGCCCACGATGATATTCATCCCCAGGACATTACCGGGCGATCTGAGGATAACCGACCCACCGCCGCCTTCGGACCAGAGGCGGATAGTTTGGGTATCGATTGGTACACTGATGGTGGAATCCCCGATCGTACTCGGTATGACCATCGACCCGACGAGAGTGTCGGTGACAAGTGCCGTGAGAGTATCCCATGTGAAGGTGCTCGTAGTCCACGAAGTGCTCACCTTATAGGCGCTAATAGCATACGGGCCGGTCGAATCGAGATATGAATAATTTCTTGTCAAGATGATCCGGGCTGAGTCGATGACCTGAGTTGCTGTAAAGGATGAGACGCTGAACTGCATGATGGTGGCGGCTTCGAGAGAATTTGTGTTGTACAGACCGATAAAGATTCTCCCAAGGTTGTCGTTCCCCTTAATGGCTACCGTCGTATCATGTGTTGCTGTGAACACGGCTTTCCCGATATGGAGGGTATCCTGTGGGAGCAGCAGACCGTGTCCCAGATCGCTCGGCTTGTCACTGCACCCTGACAGGAATACAAATAGCGAGATAGCCGCGATTGCAAATGATTTCATAAGAAGGCGGATTATGAGCTGCACGTAGATTGAGACTGGTGAACCGTTTGCTGAATATGCCGGACAGCATCAGGAAGGTCGCCTGCGATATACGAAATCGCTATCTTCTCTTCCCTGCACAGCTCCAGTTCAGCTTTTCCATAGCCGGTGAGGACGAGAATTGACGGGATGCCGGCGGAAGCGCCCGTTTGCACATCGATCATCTTGTCTCCGATTACAAAAGATTTCTTGAGATCCAGGTGGAACTCCTGGGCCGCTCTCTTGATCATCCCTGTTTTAGGTTTTCGGCAATCGCAATCTTTTCTATACGGAAGCTCACCGATATCAGGATGGTGAGGACAATAATATATTCTGTCGACCGTTATATGCTCTTCATTCAATTTGTGAAGCAGAGCGCCGTGAATTTCCTTCAGACGGTTTTCGGAGAGGAAGCCCCGCGCGATCCCCGATTGATTCGTAATGATGAAAAGTTTGAAACCGAGAGCCATTGCGGTGCGAAGAGCAGAAGGAACACCGGGGAGGAGGTGAATCTGATCGGGGTTCGTGAGAAAATCAAGTTCGTGGTTAATCGTGCCATCTCTGTCGAGAAACAGCGCAGGGGATTTCATCAGCAAGTTTTGACCAGCCCGCGATAGAGTTCGATAAACTTGTGCGCAAGCGTTTCCTGAGCTGAACCGTTGGAATGGCCGTTGGCCATCGAGATAATATCGCCATTGCGGGATTCAATGACACGCATCAAATCGTCCTGTGGGGCAATGCGGATTCCCTTCTCGGCGCGCAAACCGAAGGTTGTGATGAGATCCGCGAACGTCAGACCCGCGACGAGAAAATTAAGCCGGTCGTGCTGTTCTCCGTCACTGTCGAACAGGCCGGAGGGCAAACCGCTCTTATCGTAGGCCACCTTCGAGAAACTCGCGTGAGACGCAAGGCTGCAGACCGTGAAAACAGTCTTGACATTTTTGAAATATGGATCGTTCTTGTACACGGACCGCAGGTACGCGGGGATAAGCCCCGATTGCCAGTCGAGGCAATGGATAATCTGTGGTTGCCAGCGCAACCTTTTGAGTGTTTCAAGGACTCCCCTGCAAAAAAAGATGAAACGTTCGTCGTTGTCAGGGAAGTATTTTTTGGTCTCCGGATGAAAGTAGAGTCCTTCTCTGTTAAAATAACGGTCATTCGACAGAAAATAGACGAGAACCTTTTGGTTCTCACTGTTCAGATAGGAAGACTTAACATTCGCGTGCTCAGTCCCAAGACCGATCGGAATCTCGATGTCTTTCATCCGCAGGAGATTATGAATCTGAAACCGGCGGCTGTTTATCTCCCCGTATCCAGGCAGCATCACCCGGATATCATGGCCCATCGACTTAACTATTTTTGGCAGAGATCCGGCAAGTTCGCCAATACTTCCCGATTTGATGAATGGACCTGCCTCACTGGCAACAAACAAAACGCCTATCGGCTTTGGCATGATCGTTCACAAAATTGGAGAAAATGATTCGCTTTTGCTAATAATTTAACAAATTTTCCACAAAAAAACAACATATTTCTTGACAATCAATCCGACAATCTCTATATTGATCAAGCACACCACAGTTCTCAAGATAAAAAAGAGATTGCCCGCATCGATTTATTGTTAAGGTTTTAGTGAAACTCTCCCTGTAAAGGGACATAAAGAAGTTTTGGAGCGCCAAAGGGTGGGCTCTAACCTTGACAATATACAGGTGTGAAATCATTTAATTAAGCCGAATGTCAAGGTGGTTTTGACATCCGGCTTTTTTATTATTGCCCGAACACCCGAAAAGTGATTTTCAAAAGAATTAATTACCTACTCTTTTTACTATTGTTGGTCGAAGGGGTCGTCACGACAGCATCTTCCATATTGTTTGCCCAAACTTCTGATTTGCGCGTTCTTCAATCTGACGCAAATGGAGTCGTTATAGAGTATAAGCCGACATATTCGAGGACGGATACCGTTATGATTAACGGAAATCCTTATCTCCGGGTGAATGTCGCGAATACGAGTGCTGACGGCACCGTCAAAACCGGCTCACCTGAGCTCGCCCTCAGGTGTTGCCCGATACAGCTTTTGGGGATAAAGGGAAACAGCGTCGAAGTGATGACGAGCGAATACGATGACGTGGCGAATAGCTCTCTTGTACCCCGTCCACATCTGAAAAAAGGCGACGTCGATCCGCTCCTTGTCTATTCGGCAGATCCGAAAGCATATGCAGGTGTGGGGTATGTGCCGTCAGAACTCGTGCGCCTTGAGCATGTGGGTGAAACCCGCGGTGTGTTTCTCGGCAATCTTGCGATTACCCCGTACGCCTTCAATCCGGCACTCAGGATCGTAAGGAAGTACAAGCGCATCGTCGTTGCCGTCCACTATGGAGAAACGATGGGGACTTCGATTAATACTGATGATTTGACCCAGGGAATCGCCATCAATCAATTTGCGCGCTCGAAGTCACCCCGGCCCCGATCAATCCGGACGACGCCGGTGACAAGCAGTGTTCTCGCTGCCGGCTCCTGGTTTCGATTCACAGTTGCCGATGAGGGTATGTACAAATTGACCGGACAGGCATTATTGAGTGCGGGAATTCCCTCAACAGCTGATCCTAATACCATCCAGATATTTGGCAATGGCGGATATGAAGTCCCTATGGATGTGTCTCTCCCGTATCCCGATGACCTTCGCGAAAACGCCATTTACGTCGTTGATAGTGGAACTCCCGGTCATCTCGATGCCTCCGACTATATTATCTTCTTCGGCAAAGGGACCAGGGGGTGGGCGTACAATCCCTCCGACAAAACCTATTACCATTACTTGAATCATTATACTGAATTAAATGAGTACTGGCTTACCTACGGCCAGACGTCCCACAAACCGATGGCCTCGCTTCCTTCAACGATTGACCCCGGCGCATATCAGTTAACTTCGCTTGACAAGAAAGCATTCCATGAAGATGACAAGGTAAACATCGCCTCCTCCGGCCTCGAATGGCTGGGACCCCCCATGAATGCGGGTGATCAGGTCGTATATGTCACTCCGCTGGCAGGGGTCGACGTCTCTCAGCCGATAGCGTACCGTTTCCATGTCGGGGCGAGCTCTTCTGACGCGTCCTACGTCTCGCTGTATGAACATGGGACACAGCTTGGTGGAGCGATCTACCTTCAGGGAACTACTATTGGGGATGATCTTTCGCGGCAACTCTACGATGCGACGGTCAACTACTCATTGCTCCCGTCGTTCTCAGATCATCAGAGCCAAATCAGGATCTCGTACTCGACGACAGGCGCAGGTGGCAACGGCTATCTGGACTGGTTTGAATTGTTTTATAAGGTCCTCCCCGCTGCGCAGAACGATTTGGCTGTCTTCAGCACACCGGATACCTCGTCAAATGTCCGGTGCGCCATCGGCGGGTTTTCCGCCCCGCAACCGTTTGTGTTCGACGTAACATCATATGACAGCGTCCTTATCAACGTGAATCCGCAAAGGATTGGAGATTCCTGTGTCTTTGAAATCCAGGGAACACCGGGTCAGCGACGCGAGATTTATGTCGTCGGGTCTTCGCAGTATAAGACCCCGGGGGCCCTGAGTGTTGTGGCGAATGAAAACCTGCGCGGGGACACGACCTTCGCCGATGAAATTATCTTCTCTAATTCCGATATGATGTCGGCTGCCTTGCGGCTCAAAACGTTCAGGGAACAAAATGCCCTCAATCCGCTCAAGGTGAAGGTTGTCGATGTCAATCAGGTGTACGATGAATTCAGCGGCGGTTTGCTGTCTCCTCAAGCAATTCGGAACTATCTCAGGTATGCCACTGCGAACTGGTCCACTCCCCCGCGATACGCTCTTCTTTTCGGAACTGGCGCCTTTGACTATAGGAACATCGTCGGTTCCCATATCGAGGATATTCCCCCCTGGGAAACAGACGAGTCGTTCTTTCCGATCTTTTCCTATGCGACCGACGACGCCTTCGCAATTTTGAACCCCGATGGCCGCGTGGACCTGGGCATCGGACGGCTCACGCCACATACGCTTCAGGAAGCCAATGCAATCGTTGATAAGATTATAGAATACGAAACCCATCCACAGGAAGATGCATGGAGAATCCGAACGACGTTTGTCGCGGATGATGCTCTCCAGGCACCGGGTGTGAATGACGGCACGATTCATCTCGATCATGCCGAACATGTAGCAAGTATCATCCCGTCCTTGTTCGAACAGAAGAAGATTTACGAGTTCAGTTATCCGACGGTCATCACGGCTTCAGGCCGAAGAAAACCGGAGGTCAACACGGCGATCGTCAATCAGATCAATGATGGCACGCTCCTGTTAAATTTCTCGGGACACGGCAATCCTGATCTATGGACGCATGAACATATTTTCGTTCGAGAGACCGATTTCCCCCTTCTCGCAAATAAGGGAAAATACTTTTTCCTGATCGCTGCGACATGCAATTTTTCTCAGTTCGATGGGATCGATAAACCGAGCGGGGGTGAACTACTCGTTACGATGGCCAACGCCGGCGCGATTGGCGGGTTTTCCGCAACAAGGTCGGTGGTTGAACCGTCGAACGAGGCAACCAACATTGCGTTTGTGCAACAACTTTTCCGCACCGATGCGAGTGGAAGAGTTCTTCCAGAGAGACTCGGCGATGTGGTTTTCCGGGCCAAGCAGTTTCTGAGCGGTGACCTGACAAACGACCGGAAATATTACCTCCTTGGCGATCCGGGCGTCTTGGTAGGATTCCCGACCATGTTCGCATCCATTGACAGCATTAATCATGTTCCGGGAACACAGGTGTCGCGGCTGCAGGCACTTCAACGAACTTCGCTGAATGTGACGGTCCGCGATACCTTGATGCAGCCGTTGACCTCATTCTCCGGCTTGGCACAGATTATCGTTTACGATGCCGATCAAACAGTACAGATCAATGATCCCGACGCTGGAATAGTGACCTGGAAAACAGAAGGTGGTGCACTCTTCCGGGGTCGCGGGAATCTGGAAAACGGGACAACGATTGCTCAGTTCATTGTTCCGAAGGATATCTCCTACGGAAATGATTTTGGCCGCGTGACGACCTATTTTTCAAACTCCTCCACAGATGGAGCCGGGTATACCACGAATATCACGTTTGGCGGTATCGATTCGACTGCTCCGGTCGATACAAGAGGACCGGACATCAAGCTCTTCATCGATAACCGCGGTTTCCGCCCCGGCGATATGGTATCTGCTTCGCCGACTCTGATCGCCGATCTTTCAGATTCGAGTGGAATAAACACAACCGGAGCTGGAGTCGGTCATCGGCTTGAGATGTGGCTGGATGACAACGCTCAGAGCGTGGACCTCAGCAGTTTCTATCAGACGGATCCCAACACCTTTACCAGGGGTTCACTGGAATATCATCTCGGCGGACTCTCCAGAGGATCTCACCAATTGCGGCTGCGCGGTTGGGACACGTACGATAACCCGACGACCGTCCAGACATTATTTGAAGTCATGGCGGGGGCCGGATTACAATTGAATAATGTCTACAATTTTCCCAATCCGTTCAGATCATCCACATTCTTCACGTTCCAGCATAATCAGGTTGTTCCGATTGACGCGGAAGTGAAAATTTTTACCGTGGCAGGGAGGCTCATCCAGGATCTGAAAATGCAGAATATTATTTCGCAATTTGTTCAGATTCCATGGGATGGAAAAGACCGTGAAGGTGATATGATAGCTAATGGCGTCTATCTTTATAAAATAATAGCATCTACGCAGGACCGCCGGTTCACGACGGAGGCAGTTGGAAAAATCAGTGTTGAAAGATGAAGTTCGTCACTAAAGTACAATCCACGCAGTTGATTCTCTGGTTAAAAGGTGGTAAATTACTACTCTCCGGAGAACCGAAGAATTTTAATTATTACAATTTAAATTTGTGAAGGAAGTTCGATATGACTTCAAGAAAAAACCGGGGAGCAGTCTCCCTTGCAATTGTAACCCTTCTTCTCTGCGGCGTTCTCATCCCGCCGCAGATCGTTCATGCGCAAGCCGGTGAAGCCGCAGTTTTGTTTCTTATGATAGCGCCCAACGCGCGTGCCGATGGCATGGGTGAATCAGGCGGCGCTCTGGCGGACGATGCAGCGGCCTCCCACTGGAATCCGGGCGGACTCGCATTCCAAACGGGTCAGGAAGTAAGTGTTACTCACTCAAACTGGTTGCCGCAGTTTCAGCAGCCCGATCTTTTTTACGACTACCTCGCGTATCGGAATCATATCGACGACTGGGGCGGCACGATCGCTGCAAGTCTGGTCTATCTCAACGAAGGTGACTTTGTCATCACAGGCACCGATCCCACACCGCTGGGGACATTCAAGGCGTATGAACTCGCCGCGACTGTGGGCTATTCGACCAAGTTAGCCAGCGAGATCGGCCTCGGACTCAATTTGCGGTATATCAGAAGTTCACTCGCGAACTTTGACGTCCAGGGCCAGGGCAGAAAAGGAGTCGCTTCTACGGTTAGTTTTGATATCGGCGTCCTTTACCGGCCTCAGGTTTTCAACATACCGCTTATCGGTGACATCGGACAACGGTTCAGCATGGGTGCCGATCTTTCAAATCTCGGTCCGAAAATCACCTACATCGACGCACAGCAGGCCGACCCTCTTCCGACTAATATCCGCCTCGCATTCGCCGGCGAGATTCTGAAAACCGAATACAACAGCGTGAACATTGTCCTCGATTTTAACCGACTGCTTGTTCGCCGCCGGCTGGTTGTCTCCGATAACGGATTGGACACGACTACCTCGGTCGATAATCTCCCGAAGTCCCTGATATCAGCATGGGGCGACGGCGGTCTGAAGTTAGTCACGATTGGTACAGGCATGGAGTACTGGTACGGATCACCCCGATTAATTGCACTCCGTGTCGGTTATTTTTATGAATCACCTGACAATGGTGGAAGGCAATTCCTCACCTTCGGCGCGGGGATACGGTACGATATTTACGGTTTTGATTTTAGTTACCTCTCTGCCAGTCAGGACCAGAGCCCGCTTGGAGAAACCCTCCGGTTCACGTTGTCGATTGCCTGGGGCGGGAAGGAAGAGTGATCGATTACGTCAGTGCGGCCGTATAGTCAATGCAGTCCGGGTGTACGGCCGCACCGGCGATGGAAGCTCGATCACGGGTTTTGCCAGCCTCAAAAGTAATTGATTCCTCCTCATACTCCATCTGAACTAACGTGAGATTCTCCTGTAGTTGTATTATTTTATCGCTCCCTCTATTGTGGTCGCCTCTTCTTGCACAACCACAAAAGGTTATTACCTTCTCGCACCCGCTTGTGGGCGGGGGAACGACACTACCTCCTCACCGGTTTCAATATTCGGCTCCTGCTTTACCTGAAACGCTGCACATTCTCGCGGCCATGGTGGATTTTCAGAAGGACAACGATGATCGGACGACAGGCGACGGGTCATTCGACCTTTCGGACACGCTCGGCCGTGTTCCTGACGCACCGCCCCACAATCGATCGTACTTCAGCGAGCATCTTACGTTTGTCCAGAATTATTTCGGGAAAGTCTCCAAAGGGAAACTTATTGTCCGGTGCGATATTCTCGACAATGTTTACACGATGCCGCATCCAATCGCCCACTACAGTCCGCCCCGCGGAAGTTCTGACAACACCGAGCTCGGCTATCTTATGCAGGACGCATGGCACGTAGTCGATTCGGTAACTCCTGGAGTAATAAATCAGAAGAATTACGACTCCTATATAATTTTTCATGCCGGCGCGGGACGCGATATCGATCTCACTTCCCTCTTCGGTTACGATCCGACTCCACTCGATATCCCATCCGTCTATATCAACTTGGCTTCACTGCAGAAGATGTTCGGCTCTTCGTATATGGGCGTGAGCGTAAACGGTGGCAATACACTGATCACCAATTCGATGGTCATTCCCGAAACGGAGAGCAGGATACTCCCCGGCGTGTCCGGGAATTTCTTGTATCCGCTGGGAATCAATGGATTGCTCTGTGCCAGCGTCGGAAGCCACCTCGGCTTACCGGATCTCTTTGACACGAAGACCGGGGCATCGGGAATCGGGCGGTTCGGGTTGATGGATGGACAGTCGATTTTTAGCTGGAGCGGTCTCTTTCCGCCTGAACCCTCGGCGTGGGAGAAGATCTATCTTGGATGGATTCATCCCATCACAGTCACCGATACTTCTGCTGTGGTTGACCTTCCGGCTGTCGGGCTAAACGGAAACCCTGATTCCGTTTACCGCGTTCTTATCAGCGAGAAAGAATATTTTCTGGTTGAAAACAGAAACAGGGATGCGAACCGTGACGGCGCCACGGTAACGATGATGATTCACGATTCCGTTTTTACCCAGACATGGTACCGCGACACTGTGGGATTCAACGCCTATAACATCAGTTCACTTTTCGGCGTAATCACGGACGTCGACGAATTCGATTGGAGTCTGCCGGGCGGTGTCAATACAGATACAAAGGAGTGGTTCGATGGTGGAATCCTTATCTGGCATATCGACGAGAACATCATTGATTCGACTATTGCCGATGATGCTGTTAATGCGAACCCTGATCGTAAAGGAGTGAACCTGATGGAAGCGGATGGTTCTCAGGACATCGGCCAGACATATGATCTTCTTTCTCCGGGGTACCTTACCGAAAGCGGTATACCCCTCGATTTTTGGTACTACGGGAATCAAGCCAGGTTGAGGGTCCGGTCGAATGCCTTTACTCCTGCCTCTGAACCGGGAAGCGAAAGCATCGATCACGCCAACAGTCATGTTTATATTGATCAATTCTCTCCCCGCGGACCGCATATGACCGCGCGGATCCGTATTGGCGATAATGCCGTGTCGCCGATTCCGGGTTTTCCCGTTGCTGTCGCTCACGGGGTCGACGGGAATCCACTCAAAATCGCGGATCTCAGCGGCAGCGGCTCCGGTGATCTTATTTTGGCGACCGGTCCCGGAAAAATTCATTCAGGGTGGGTCTACGGTTGGAGATCAGACGGGCAGGCGCTAGATTCATTATTCAGATCGCCGGCGCCGATTCTCGATGTTGCACTGGCGCTGAGGGATGTAACAGGTGGGGGCTTGATTGATCCCTCATTCAGTTCGGCGCATGCGGGTCAGGATATGACTCCGCCGGTAATCTTGGACTCGATCTGTCTTCTCGGTATCGGCGATTCAGTTTATGTCGTTGGTGTCAGCGGCTTTCAGGTTGGTGCCGCTCTCAACGTCGCTTCGCTGGGACTATCGCTATACTCGAAAAGTGGCGAGTTCGTAAGTTGTGGACGGGATAGCTCGGTGAGGCTTCTGACACAGACGGAAGTTCTCAATTCTGCCAAGATCGGCCATCCTCTGGCCTTCGCGCCTGTCGTCGCGAGCCTCTCAATTGCTACCGGCAAACGGATTGTCTTTGGTACAAGTGATGGTTATGTCTTCTCGCTCTCAGGTGATCTTTCGACTGCTGAAGGATTTCCTTACCATACTGGTGGAGAAATCAGTAATGCTCCGGCACTTGCCGACCTTCTCGGGGATGGTCACTTCGATATCATAGTGTGCAGCGATAATAAAATCTATGCGTTGAATCCAAACGGTGTGCCACTGGATCATTTTCCGATCACCACTCCATCTTCTCAGCCGCTTCTTGCCGCCCCCATTGTTGCCGATGTCAACGGGGATGGCCTTCCGGATATTGTCACGGTTACCCAGGAAGGGCTCGTCCTGGCATACGACCGGACGGGGAAGATGCTGAACGGGTTCCCCTTGCTCGCCGGGTTTAACCATGGCTCAACTCCGGTCGTACTCTATCTTCCAAGTATCTGTCTCAGTTGCACCGATATCGGGCTGGCGGTTGCATCGGATGATGGGCATGTCTATGCGTGGCGGACAGGCACCCTGAGAACAGGGTTGGCATCTGCGCCGGCACAACCCTGGCCGCAAGTCGGTCTCGACGCGTTAAACAGCAGTTATCTGGACACCACTATTTCCA
This sequence comes from Bacteroidota bacterium, assembly GCA_033852415.1. Taxonomy (GTDB): domain Bacteria; phylum Bacteroidota; class Ignavibacteria; order UBA10030; family SZUA-254; genus DATKPE01. Next base: position 28,116 of record JAWOMQ010000056.1, on the reverse strand, counting down.
CGCATGCAATATACTCGGGGTTCTTCCCAGGCGACCGGGCGTATAATTGGCCCAATCCGGTCGACCGGAGTCACGGCTTTAAGACGCACATCAGATATTTTGTGAGCACAAATGCGACAGTCGAGATCAAAGTGTTTGATCTCGCAGGAGATCTGGTCGCGGAATTTGCTGGTCCGGGTCAGGGAGGATTGGATAACGAGGTCGAATGGGATGTTTCTCATATTCAGAGCGGTGTCTATTTTGCTCACATTGATGCTCAGGGTAGTGGGGGACACGGTTCCGCAGTCATCAAGATTGCTGTTGTGAAATGAGGGCCAAGGCGTGCGCGTTCTGGCGGTTGCAGCGGTTGCTTGTCTTATTCTCTCCTGCCGCGAAGTTCAACCCTTCCAACCTGTTTCGACGATCCAGGGATACCGATTGGATGGCATCGTGACATCAGCGAATGGTATTCCACTCGGGGGTGCGCAGATCTATCTCTATTATAATTACGATTATTATTCTGATACACCAGTCGATACTGTGAACGTTGTCGTGCAGAGTTCAACGAGGAGTGTGGATGTGGCCGTCTATACTCCTGATCACGTGTTTGTCCGGCAGCTTTTTCTTGGTCCCCACGCACCCGGCGTTTTGCCCCTGATGTTTTGGGATGGACTCGATTCTCACGGGGTTGCTGTATCAAGCGGAAAATACCTGATCAGGTATGCCCTTGATGGCGTTGTCGTGAAGTACACGACCGTTGTCATCGATGGCCACCTCACCGCTGTTACTGACGCTGCAGGAAATTTCACCCTCGGGCCATCCGTTCTTCCGGTAGGAACTATCTTCGACGCATACTATCAGGACAGCACTTACGCGGCCACTTTCGTTGTCCTCCCCGCGGTGGATATTTTGCTGAGGCAAGCATCATTCCAGAAAGCATATACCGGGATATCGCTAAGTCTCAACCAGGTTTCGACAATTGCTTTGACGCTGGAATGAACAACCGTATCTGTTTCCTGACACTCCTCTTTTGTTATGCTTTCACTGCTCGTGCTCAGGAAGATTTTTACCATCCTGAATTGAGCTGGCGGACAATCGAAACTGAACATTTCTATGTCCACTATCATGAAGGAACGGAGCGAACAGCGCGGACCGTGGCGAAGATTGCGGAAGAAATTTATAAACCGGTCACATCCCTTTATCATCACGAGCCTGACGGCAAGGTTAGTTTTGTTATCAAGGATTATGATGATTATTCGAACGGGGGTGCCTATTTCTTTGACAATAAAATTGAAATCTGGGCATCTGCTCTCGACTTCGACCTCCGGGGCACGCATAACTGGCTCCGGAATGTCATCACACACGAATTCACGCATATCGTCCAGATCCAAACCTCCCTGAAATTCGGCCGGAAAATTCCGGCGTTCTATTTCCAGTGGTTGCAGTACGAGCGGGAACGACGCACCGATGTGCTGTATGGATACCCGAACGGTATTGTCTCATACCCGATCTCCGGCTATGTGGTGCCAAGCTGGTTCGCAGAAGGGGTGGCTCAATATAACCGGAAAGAGCTTGGATACGATTCCTGGGATTCACACCGCGATATGATTCTCCGGATGTACGCTCTCGACTCAAACATGCTGTCGTGGAATGAGATGTCGGTCTTCGGAAAGACCAGTCTTGGCAACGAATCATCCTACAACGCCGGTTTTGCCTTCGTCCATTATATCTCCGACAAATACGGGGAGGATAAGCTCGAAGAGATATCCCGCAACTTGTCCTCGCTCACCATGTGGACGATCGACGGTGCTATCGGCAATGCTATCGGAAAAGATGGCCAGACATTGTACAACGAATGGCGGGATTACCTTCGGACCACCTATGAGAAACGTGTCGCGGGAATACGGAATGATCGTGTCGAAGGCGAGACTATAGGAAAGGTCGGGTTTGGAAACTTCTATCCGGCATTCTCCCCAGATGGAAAATCAATTGCGTATGTATCCAACAAAGATGCCGACTATTTTTCTCTTTCTTCAATCTATTTGTACGATGTCGAGAAGAAGACCGAAAAGCTGTTGAAGTCCGGTGTGCGATCAAACCTCTCCTGGTCGCCCGATGGGAAAAGACTTTACTATGCCAAGACAAGCCGCTCCAATGATCACTGGTCGGATCTTCTCGACCTTTATGTCTACGATGTCGAACGCGATAACGAAACCCGGCTCACCCACGGTCTGCGCGCCAATTCCCCGGCGGTCTCTCCGGACGGAAAGTCGATCGCTTTTGTGGCCGGCTCGGATGGGACATTGAATCTCTTTGTGATGAATATCGACGGGACCAATGTCCGCAAACTGACACAGTATGCGTACGGAGAACAGGTCTACGATCCGAAATGGGCCCCCGACGGCAAAACGATAATATTTGATTATTCTATCCGCGACGGCAGGGATATTGCATCGGTTCCCGCCGACGGGGGAGAGGTTTCCTTTTTACTTGCCACTCCGGATGATGAACGAAATGCCACCTATACCCCGGACGGCGGCAAACTGATCTTCACATCCGACCGGACAGGCATCTTCAATCTCTATCAACTTGATCTTGCCACGAAAGAGGTGAAGCAGCTGACGAATGTTCTGGGCGGCGCCTTTATGCCTGCCGTCAATTCAGCCGGGCAGCTCGCGTTTTCGTCGTATACATCATCCGGCTTCAAGCTAAATCTTTTGTCCACCCCCTCGCCTCTTCATGCTCCGCAGGCGTATCTTAAAAAGGATTCATTAAGCTCTCAGGATCCGGCAGAGTCGCTGCAGGAGAAAGGACAACAGTTTGATTGGCAGGCACTGCGCAACTACGACGATACTAAACTTCCCCCTTTGGCCGACACGACCTACAAAAATACCGTGACGAGCATAAGTTTCATTCCGTTCGTCCGAGTGGACAATTATAATCCCCGGAACAAGGGGATCGACGTCATCAAGCCGGGATTTTACGGGTATTCGTACGATATGCTTGACCGGTACGGCTTTTTAGCGAGTGCGGCAATTAATGCGAATGCGGAACGTGATCTCTTTTTTACGTTCGATTACCGCGGGAAGATCCCGGGTATGTATCAGCTCGGTCTTGAACCACAATTCTCACTCGAGGTATATAACATCACCCGGAAGACTCAGAACGCTATCAAACTCCGCGAGGATCTGATAATTCCGCCGGTTGACGTAACCTATGATCTGCTCGAGTTCGACGCGGTGTTCAGACAAAAAGTATTCATCGAGGCACTCGACGCTGAACTTCGCTATACACACAGCAGATATAATGCGGACATCGCGAGTTTTATTTTTCGCGACAATTACCCCGGCGCTCCGACAAACGTTGTTCAGTCGTATGGAGCGCTGTACTTCATCGGGAACGATATCTCCATGTCGTGGAGATACAATCAGATCTATCCGTCACGCACGGACGAAATTAACCCGGTAGGAAGGAAGATCCGACTGCGATATGATTACGAATTCAACAATTTCAATCCCAACGATTCACTGACCCTTGAAAACGGGCTGCTGGTTCCGAAATATGAACACCCGAATTTTCATCGCCTGGAAGCAAGCTGGCGCGAAATGTATCAGCTTCCCGGCTGGAGCCATACACTATCGGGTGAACTTCATGGCGGGACAATCTTTGGTCCGCCCGTCCATGAGTTCTTTAACTTCTATATCGGCGGTCTCGCCGGCATGAAAGGATATCCCTTCTACTCGTTGGGCGGAAACCAGTTTCTGTATGGTAATCTGACCTACCGCTTCCCGATTTCCAATCACCTCGATCTCCGCGTCCTGCAAATGTATTTTGATAAACTCTATGCGGCATTTTATGGCGACGCGGGAAATGCGTGGACGGGTGGGCCGCTCAAGAATCAAAAGTTCAAATATGATTCCGGCGTGGAACTAAGGATAGAAGCGTTTTCATATTATGCATTCCCGACACGGATTTTCTTCAACGCCACATATGGGTTTAATGAGTTTCAACAATATGTCAGTTCAACAGCGACGACGGTGACGTATGGTAAAGAATGGAATTTTCATTTCGGCGTCCTGTTCGGATTTGATCTTGACTAATCACTGAAAGGTCTTCTTATGCACGCCCGGCTCTATCTGATCGCCCTTTTCTCCCTCGGTGCACTCTGTGCACGGGGAGGAGAAAAACCGACTCTCCACCTTACAGGAAATCCGTCAGTTGATTTCTTCAGCGATCCGAAAAGGATGCTAAACAGCAGCTGGTCTGTCACCGATGCGTCGAACTTCGATATGGCCGACGAGAGCGAAAATGGAGGAAAATCTCCATTGCTCGCAGGGGTCCTTTCATTGGCAATACCCGGCGCCGGGGAGGTGTACACGAACAGTTATCTCAAAGCGGGCATCTTCGCGGCAATCGAAGCAACCTCGTGGATTGTCGCATATTCCTATAACAAGAAAGGGGATCGGCAGACCGATCTCTTCCAAAACTTTGCGAACGCTCATTGGAGTGCGTCGAAATATGTTAACTGGGTTCTGGAGAATCTGGGAACGCTGGATCCAACAGGACAGAGCGCAACTTATTGGGGTAACCGGATCTATCCTAACGGTTATGATCCTGCTCATCCTCCAAGCTATCGACCACCATATAACCAAATGAGCTGGCACGGGATAAATGCCATGGAAGATGAGGTACGCCAAACGCCTGACAACGGTTTTTCCCATCTCCTTCCCCCGTGGAACGATCAGCAATATTACGAACTTATCGGAAAGTATGACCAGTTCAGCCGCGGCTGGGATGACGCGCAGGACGATCTTCTAAGCTCTGGCGATCTTCCGGTGAAAAGCAATTCGAAGCTATTTTATCAGTACGCTCAAATGCGTGCCCAGGCCAATCACTATTACGATGTCGCCGGGACGTGGGTCAGCGTGGCAATTGTCAATCACATCGTCAGCGCTCTCGATGCCTTCTGGTCAGCCACACGCCTCAATAAGAATCTTCATGCGGAGGTCCGACTGCGCCCGCAGCCAACCGAGTTCGGTCTTGTGCCGGTCACGGAGGCAAAAATCAGATTTGATTTCTAGGGCCCCTACAACTAAATGACTTAACATAAATGGGGCGCAGCGCTCGTTCTAAAGTGGAATTGCAGCGATCTTCTGTTCGATCATTTTGTTGGAACGGTACTAGAGAATCCTCCAATGCGCATGCTGCTTCACTCCGAAGACCGCGCTAAGCCCGAAATTTTAGAACGGGTTACTTCGGCACCCGGAAGAGATTGTAGATACCTGCGATAAGAAAAATAATATTTGCCATCCACGCCGTCAGGAGGGGATCAAGATCTCCATTATAGCCGAATGCCTGACTGATCTTCAGAAAGATCATATAGAGGAAGCACACTGCAAGTGCAATCCCGAATTCCACTCCCAGTCCTCCCCGACGTTTGACCGACGAGAACGGAACGCCGAACAGCACGACAATAACGCTCGCGAACGGAAAAGAAATCTTTCCATAGAAGTCGACTAACCAGCGGGAGACATCCTGTCCCGCACGTTGCTGATTGCTGATGAACTGCCGAAGATCGCCATAGTCCATTTCATCCGGTTTCTCCTGCTTTTTCCGCACATCTTCGGGGGAAAAGTTGAGTGTGCCGATTGACATAGACGCAAATCGCGCGAGGTGTTCCGAGCTGTCGGTGAATGTACGATGGATTCCGTCATGAAGAATCCATGTCCGGCGCGCGGGATCCCATCGCATTTCCCGTGCGTCATACCGGGCCCTCAATTTCGTGTGATCGGCCGCGTCAAAGTCCTGGATGCTCACTTGCTGCGCTGCCGAGCGGTTATCATCGTAAAAACCGATGGAGAGAATTCTTGTGGGTGAATCCTGAATGAAGATATTGCTCTTGTCAATGTATTCGATGTTCTTTTGGAAATACACCCGGCCGATCTCGAATTTCATTTTGTTCGCCCTTGGAACAACCCAGCCGTTGAAATAGATCGATATCCCGCTTACCACAAGGGCAAACACGAGCAAAGGGGACATGAAGCGGTAAAGACTCAGGCCGGTCGACTTCATCGCCGAAAGCTCGTTGAACGTTGACAGCCGGCCGGTTGTGAACAGCGCGGAGAGCAGCATCGCGACGGGGATCATGAGCTTGATAATTTCGGGAAGAAAGTAACAATAATAGGTAAAGATAATCTGCATCGTGGCATGTTTGTCAAGAAAATCGTCCAGATTCTCCATCATATCGACGACAACGAACAGGATCATGAATGCGATGAGCGAGAAGAGTGCGGTCAGGAAAAACTGCCGAAGGATATAGCGATCGATGCGGGTCATCCCGTTGTCAACTCACGAGGTAAGTTCCGCGGGGTCGGGGTTAGACCGCCAGGAAGTGGGAATGAACCTTTGCAGCGAAGACCAGTCGATCGATCGCATCTCGCGTCCCATTCTGATTGTGAGGTAACACCCGAAAATGCCGAGGACGATGTTGGCGGCCCACATCCCGAGCCAGGGGGAGATCATTCCGCGGTCGGCAAGTTTCTCGCCGCCGATGAGAGAAGCCCAGTAGAGAAGGAAAAAGCCGAAACTCAGCGAAGTCGCAACCGTAAACGTGCCGCGTCGGGCCATGATGCCAATTGGAGCCCCAATGAAGACAAACACAATGCACGCGACGGGGATGGAATATTTCTTGTTTATTTCGACGAGGAACGAATTGATCTGGTCTGCATTATATCGTTCAAGCAGGATCTGGTTGTCGATATCGTTTCCCAGCCGCCGGGTTTCATTGAGCGCGAGAAACACCGCTTGTTGGTGAATAATCTCCGGCCCTTGTGCATCGGTGCGTGCGGGGAGGCGGGGGAGAGGTGAGGGGTGACCTGATTCCTCACGCATGAGTCCTTTCCGACCGTCAAATTCAGTGCGCCGCAAACTGTCCACGATTGTGATCATTTCATTGGCGCTCATTTCTCTGTCGCCCCGGGAAAGGGCATCTTCACTTGAGCGCTCGAAATCAAATCCTTCTGCATTCATGACAATCCGGTGTCTGAGGAACCGCATTTTACGATAGGCGGAGCGATCGGTTGTGCTGACCTGGTGAATTTCACCATCTGTCAGATCCATGATCAGCTTGCGATAGTCCGGCGTAAATGAGACCTTTCCGTGTTCTGCGGTGACAACGACATTAACGGATGGATCTGTGTAGTCATAAATAGTGAGTCCTTCCAAGTCATTCGACTGCTCATATTTCTTCCGCGCCAGAATACTGTAACCCTGGAGGTCTTGAGAAAAAAGACCGGGGACGATGGAGAGAGTGGGTTTTATGCGCCGAATATCAACCATCAGCACCTTGACACGGTGATTCGCTTCGGGAAGCACTTTATTGTTGAACTGAATGAGGCCGTAAGTGAGAAAGAGTGACGCGATCGCTACGGGTAGAATCATTTTATAGAGACTCACGCCGCTCGCCTTCATGGCTGTGATCTCATTTTGGGATGATAGGTTGCCGAACGCCATCAATGTTGCTACAAGAACAGCCATTGGGACTGCCAGGACCACCATCCAGGCGAGACTGAGGGCGATCAGCTCTCCGATAATCAACCAGCTCAGGCCTTTTCCGACAAGCTGATCGATGAATTTCATAATGAATTGAAGCAGAAACACAAACATGATCGTGCAAAATGAGAAGAGAAATGGACCGATATGAGCACGCAATATGTGCAGGGAAAGCCGCATAATTTACCTGGTATCGGAAATATACCTTCATTCCCGAGATTTTACAAATAATGTGATTATTATGGATGAATTGCGAACTTTTACTTGCAATTCATGGAGCTTTTATTTACCTTTTTTGAGTGATTTATGATTCAGAGAGCACTCTCACACGACCACGCTTTTCCATCAGTCGTACATCCTACGGAAGTCATTTCATTCCTCAGGCCGAAAGGAGCAATTGGTATCGAGTCTTGATAGCGGTTCTAATATTGCGGAAAGGTTTTGAGTTATTCCGCAAGAGCTAAATTCACAAGATCGAAATACACAATTTGTCTCGTTTTCGCGCTCGGAAACAAAATCTAAAAGATTCCAGTCGATTTGAGCGTTGGGGTTTAATTCTCCTTTTGGGAGTTATCCTCACTGCGTTGGGTGCACACCCAGGGTCAAAATCGACGAGGGAGTTCGTTCCCCCTGAGGATCACACGGCGACGACCTGGAGTGCATTTGCTGTGGCAGATACAATTCCGCCTCTACCTGCGAATGCCGATACTTCAGCAGCCGGACGATTGCAGCAGCCCAACGATACGACTCATGCTCCGGGAAATATTGAACCTCCCCCCGAAGAAAACAAGGAACCTGGGCGGAACGGTCGTCGAGGAAGTTCCCGGTTGCGCACGCTCGAACGGGATTCGCTTGGCTTCGGGGCGGATTCTCTGCACGGCCGTCGAGACAGCCTCGGTCGTCCGGACAGTGTAACCTGGGTCGTCTATAAAGATTCCACTGCGCGCGTCGCTCAGTTCGTTTATCATCGCATCGACGCGCCCACTGCAGACTTCTTCCCGAAAGACAACTACTCACTATATGCTGATGTCCCTGCTCAGATCTACGCGCGGCAGATCGACATGGACACAGCCGGTACATTTGTGACTGCCCGATGCCGTGTGGGTGGATCGGATGTGAAGATCCCAACCTCGATGACGTTAAACGTCTACATCAAAGAACGGCTTCAGGTGGAAAATAGAAATTCTTGGAAGAAGTTGGCTCAGGAGTATAAATATAAGGAGACACGGGACGAGCTCGGGGGGCTCATCGGGAATCTCACTAATATCCAGATCCCGGTTCCCGCCAATCCTCTTCTCGACATCTTCGGAGGAAGAGGAATTAACCTGAATGTGTCCGGTGCAGTCGACATCAAGGCCGCCTTCCGGAACCAGCAAACTGATCAGGTGACCCTTTCCACACTTGACCGCTCGCAAAGCACGCCTGACTTTAATCAGGACGTCCAAATCAACGTTAATGGTACCATTGGCGACAAGCTGAAGGTGCTCGCCGATTGGAACACCCAACGAACGTTTGAGTATGAGAACCAGCTCCACATCAATTATACCGGCTATGACGATGAGATTGTGCAAAGCGTGGAAGCCGGAAACGTTTCGCTCTCGACTCCCAGCCTTGTTGGAGGCGGCCAGGCATTGTTCGGGATTAAGGCAAGATTGCAGGCAGGCCCGCTGACACTCACCACGCTCCTTTCCCAAAAGAAGGGGGAGTCGCAATCAATTTCTCTCTCCGGCGGTTCGAAAACCGGAACGCAGGACATCTATCCGTTCAATTATGTTCAGAATTATTACTTTGTCGACACCGTCTACGCCCAGTTTTGGGAACCCCTCCACTTATCTGCTACACCGACAATCACGCCGGCGATGAGTGAAAAGCAGATCCTGACCATGGATGTGTGGGAGTCGATCCAGCAGCAAACAAGCCAGACAGCCGGTATCGCTCTCGAGAAGAGGGCATATGTGGATTTGCCCCCCCACGCTCTTGGAGCGATCTATAATGCGGATACCCTTGCGCATCTGGACACCACGCTCTCTGCCGGAAAATATGTCAGGGGATTCTGGGTTCGTCTTGACCCAACAAAGGACTATAAATACGACCCCTACGGTGGGTATGTCATCCTCAATAATTTTTCTGATGCACAGGCCTTTGCAGTTTCTTACACTATTCTGGGACCAAATGGACCTGATGGAAAGCCGGTTCCCCAGGTGTACGGTGACACTCTTGGTGGAATAGGATATCTCAAGCTGATCAAGCCCCCCTTACTTACCCAGAATCCTGAATACACGATTCCCTGGAAGCTGATGCTCAAAAATATCTATTCCCTCGGGGGCAGAAATATCCAACAGGCCGGATTTGATCTGAAGGTTGCCCGTCTCACCAACGGCCCGGAAGATTACGAGATTCTCAACGCTAATCTTTTGAACGTTCTTGGGCTTGATCGGTTCGATCAGCAGAATAACCCGGTTAAAACCGGAGACGGCACCTTTGATTTTATAAACGGATTAACCATTAACACTGATCGTGGAGAACTTATCTTCCCGACACTCCGGCCGTTTGATGACGGGATAAAAGAATATTTCCGGGATGTGCAAGGAAGAACGGACCCTGTCCCCGACTCGCTCCTCTTCCCCCAGGTTTATGACACCACGCAGCTGGCCGCTCAAAACCTCACGATCGTGAACAAATACGTCATGCATGTTCACTCTTCATCCACGGGACAATCAAGTGTCATTCCGCTCGGATTCAACGTCGTTGAAGGAAGCGTTCAGGTTTTGCTGGATGGTCAGCCCCTCGTTGCGAATGTGGATTATACGGTGGATTACATCCTCGGGCAGGTCACAATCAGAAACCAGCAGGCGCTTGCCCCCGGCCGAAATCTGCAAATCAAATATGAACAGAATGATCTCTTCCAGATCGCCTCGAAAACCATGATCGGGGCAAGGGGGGAGATGCAGAACATCCTTCCCAACACAAGCCTGGGATTCACGATAATGAATCTGAACCAGGCAACTCTCAGTGACAAGGTGAGGATTGGGGAAGAGCCGACCAACAATACGATTATGGGTGTCGATGCCTCGTCATCCTTTGCTCTTCCATTCCTGACCTCTGCGATCGATGCGCTGCCTTTCATCCGCACTCGTGAGCCTTCATCGATGCGGATTAGCGGTGAAGCTGCGTACAGTCTTCCGAACCCGAACACCAGTACCAGCACGATCGCGAGCGATAACGGCGCAACTGTGGCGTATATCGACGATTTCGAAGGTTCGAAAAGGACGATTCCTCTTCCTATCACATACTCACTCTGGCATCTCGCAAGCCCGCCATTGGATGTGGCTGTCGACGATATCCAGCAATATGTTCCCCAGAGTGTCATCGTCGCGAGAGATACGGCAACGATGCGGACGTATAGGAAGGCGAAGCTGAATTGGTACAATAATTCAACCTGCTTTGACCCGGTCTCAATAAGTGAGGTCTATGGGAACAGAAAGCAGGTGCATACCGGACAGGATTTCTTGACGGTTCTTGGTCTCAACTACGATCCGAACCATCGGGGAATGTACAATTACTCTCCCAATCTGGCCGGAACACTTCACCGCGACGGTGGAATCGACCCGAACGACAGCCTGCGTCGCAACAACTGGGCCGGTGTCCAGCAATACCTGTCGAATACAGGCAACTTGCTGGATCAGAATATGGCGTACATCGAGATCTGGATGCAGACCAGCAGCGGTGATCCCGCGGATCTGCTCAAGGGGCGGTTACAACTGGACATTGGCCGCGTGAGCGAAGATGTGATTCCTAACGGTCGTCTGAATTCCGAAGACATTATCCATGTTCCGGAGAATATGACCGGGCTGCCAAGAGGTGTAATTTCTGCCGACCAGGACCTTGGATTAGATACGTTGTCGGATTCCCAGGAAAAGGTTGTTTTTAAGTCGTTCGTCGATGCGAACGCCGGCGATCCGGACGTCAATCCGGAAGATCCGAGCGGTGATGACTGGAGATACTCAACATGCAGTCCCGATGTCACAGGCCTGAACGGTACGGAGGGGAACGCTCAGGGTCCCACGGGATATCGGCCCGATACGGAAGATCTCAACTCGAATGGCATTGTTGACAATGACAACGAGTATCTGGAGTATTCTATCCCCCTTGATAGTGTTTATGTTGATCCGGATAACCGGGTCGTACCCAATGGGTATATCGTGGGCGGCGGAACGAATAAGTGGTATGAGTTCAGGATACCCCTTCTCGACGCTGCAACGCTTAAAGGCGGGGCGACAAGCAAGTCAGATGTGCTGAACAATGTCCAGTATTTCAGGATGTGGTTATCCGGCTTCAAGAGCGCGGTCAATGTGAAAATAGCGGAAATGGATTTTGTCGGGAATCAGTGGCAGACCCGTATTCCCAACGACTCGGTGCTCAAACCAACCGTGGTGAGTATTGAAGATAATCCCGACTATGCAACCCCGGATTATAATGCACTGGGGATCACGCGCCCACGCGATAAATCTGATCCCAACCAGATCATCCAGGGTAACGAGCAATCTCTGGCGCTCGACATCGAAGGTCTCGAGCGGGGTGAATCGCATCATGTATTCCGGTCGTTCGCGCTGAAACCGTTGAATCTCTTCAATTATAGAGAGCTCAAGATGTTTGTCCACGGAGATCCCAATTTTAACTATTACGCTCCGGACAGGTATGATGCTGAGGTCTTCCTGCGATTTGGATCCGATACGCTCAACTATTATGAGTACAGAACGCCAGTCAAACCCCGGTGGGATCCGGACAATCAAATCACCATACCGCTTGCTGATCTTACTTCGCTAAAGGCGCTGCGTGACTCCGCGCTCGAGGTCATTACCAGACCGGTGCCGGGAAGCAAGATTGGCGCCACCTATACAATCAAGGGAAGTCCTTCGCTGACGCAGATCCGTGAGATCATGGTCGGTGTTACCAATCCATCGTTGCAGGGTGGCAACATCCCGTTGAAAGGCCAGATTTGGGTCAACGAACTCCGGTTGACGAACGTCAATAATGACAAGGGTTATGCATATCACTTTGATACACAGGTCAAGATGGCGGATCTGGGGTCGTTCGGATTTAACCTGTCGAGGACAGATCCAAATTTTCATTCCCTGACCGACAATTTTGGAAGTCAGAACACGACGGTCAATTGGGCTGTCAACACGAATGTTTCACTTGACCATTATTTCCCGCAATCGTGGCAGGGTACCTCGATCGGATTCGGCTACTCACATTCAGAGAGTATCATAAAGCCAAAATACTTGCCGAGCTCTGATGTCCAGGTGACAGCTGCGGCCAGCAAACTCGATCCAGTAAAAGCTGACGCTCTTGTTACATCTTCTCAAACATTGCAGGTGCAGGATTCTTATTCGATTCCCAATTTGCACCTCTCTCTACCGACGCAATGGTGGTTAATACGCGATACCTTCAATAAGCTTGCATTTTCGTTCTCGTACACCAGTGCGCATTCACGAGATCCATCAACGACCAATCGGTTCAACTGGCAGTGGGGTTTCAGGGGATCGTATGGAGTACAACTGCCTACGGATGTGTACATCCAGCCCTTTAGGAATATTTTCAAGGGAATCCTCCTGTTGGATGAGTTCAAGGATTGGAAACTCTTCTATGAGCCGATTACGACTATCAACGCGACCTTCAGTTCTCAACGTTCACGCGCCTACCAGCAAACTAGTTATGTCGGTGCTCTGCCGAGCGATTCGCGAGCTTTCTCTGCCTCAAAGTCTGCGGGATTTGGGTGGAAATTGACAGAAGGAGGTTTGCTCAATCTGTCCGGCGATTACGGCTTGTCGGTCGACCGCAATCTTTTCAATCTCGACAATGATTCGGTCGGGCGAGGTTTTGGTCGCCTCCTGAACAGCATGTTCTTCGGTGGGTTAGATAGCCGTTATTCTCAGAGGATCACGATAAACTCAAAACCAAAGGTTCTGAATATTTTCGATCTCTCAAGATATCTTGACCTGACTGCCGGTTACGGTGTCAATTATGCCTGGCAGAATAGTTTCGCGGGAGGGGATATCGGCAAGAGTTCCGGATTTGATAACACAATCACATTGAGTCTGAACTTCCGCCTTAAGGCTCTCACAGATCCGTGGTTTGCTTCAACTGACAGAGGAAGTGAGCGTGAGCTTCCTCCTCGCCCACAGGAACGGTTGCCTGACAAGAGCAAAGATACCTCGGCCACGAAGAGCGGTGAGAAGGAGGCCCCGAAGGGAAATGGGCTGAACCTTCTTTCGGGCCTCAAGACAGTCGCACGAACCTTTATCAAAATACCGTTCCTCGATTATGAGAACATCGGCATTGGGTTCTCACAATCGAATCGCGTGGGGAATGCAGGAGTACCGGGCCCGCCGGGCTTTATGAATTTCTGGGGACGTTGGATTTTCCAGGGATCGCTCCCGCAGTATGGTCCATCGCGGTTGTATCAACTTGGCCTGATATCGGATCCCACGGGAACGCTTACGTTCACGCCGCACTCAACATTTCCGTTTCTTGGCTGGAGGACGGAGCCGGGGCTTCGTGCACCGAATGCCACTTTATCAGACCAATTTGGACAGACGAACTCAATCTCTCTCAAAACAAACCGGCCTCTCTGGCCAGGGGCAACCATTGATGTGAACTGGAAGGTGGCTTGGCAGTACCAACGCAATACGACGATTTTGACTGACAGTCTTGGCAATCCCACGCCGACGACCGTCCAGACAGGTGGCAGTATCGAGCGGTCGTACCTTTCAATTCCACCTGTGTTTTTCTTTAAGGTATTTAAGAGCAACCTTGAAGATGTTGGTAAGAAATATCAGCAATATCTTCTTACGATGTCCCCATCCGATGCGCTGACGCAGTCGTTCGAGAAGGGAATGGAGGCGATACCATTTCTAAGTAAGGTTTTTGGCCAGTATGTTCCGCGTCCTAACTGGAGTATCCGTTGGGATGGCATCGAAAAGATCGCAGGTTTGAGTTCCGTCTTCGACAAGTTATCGCTGGAGCACAACTACACCTCGACATTCCGAAGAAACTATCGAGGCGATGCGACAGGTGCTCAAGTAACTGATGTCGAGCAGGTGGCATACGGTTTCTCGCCCCTTGCGGGGATTAACGCAAGTTTCAAACAATTCCTCAAGGGATCACTGAGCGGCAGCGTCAGGTACAATACAACTTCGACGCTTGACTTAAACACCTCCGCCGCCCAGATCGTAGAAACATATGCCCAGGAAATGGCTATTTCGATAACTTATGGCCGGCACGGTTTTAAGTTTCCGCTCTTCGGGCTGAGTTTAACCAACGATATCGACTTCACGATGACCTACTCCCGCACGAGAAACGCCCGCACAAGCTACGACCCGACCACGCTCGGCGAGAACCCCGATGGCACGCCGCTGGAGGGCAACACTCGTACGGTTCTTGAACCCCAGATCCGGTATGATCTCAGCTCTCGAGTCCGGGCTTCGATTTATTATCAGTATCAACGTGTGGCGCCGGATGAAAATGCCTCGCTTATCTACGGAACTACCACCAACGAAGCTGGCCTGGAAATCCACATTACAATCTGACCGACGCGTCCCGCGAGCCGCTCCCAACCGGCTTTTGAATCTAATACTTAATTGTTTACTTTTATGATGGAGTGAATTCCATGGCAGTTCTCACGGCAACAAAAGGTAAAATTCTCTGGGTGGATGACGAAATCGAGCTCCTCCGCTCCCATATCCTCCTCCTTTCGGAGAAAGGGTATGCAGTCGAAACAGCGACAAATGGCGAAGACGCCATCGCATTGGTAAAGAAGCAGCCCTTCGATCTCGTTTTTCTCGATGAGATGATGGCGGGAATGGGAGGGCTGAAGACTCTGTCGGTGATAAAAGACCTCCGCCCCGCTCTTCCGGTAATTATGATCACAAAAAACGAAGATGAAGGATTGATGGAAGAAGCGATTGGGGTCAAGATCAGCGACTACCTTACTAAGCCCGTCAATCCGAGCCAGGTCCTCCTTGCCTGCAAGAAATTTCTTGAGGGAAAGAAGATCACCGGCCAGCAGGTTTCACGGGACTATATAAAGGAATTCAACGAGATCTCGCTCGCGTTGCAAGGTAATCTTTCTGCAACCGACTGGATCGACATCTACGTGAAGCTTGTTGATCAATCTCTCGAGATGGATGAACATCCCGAACTGGGTCTCAAACAGACGCTCCTCGACCAGATTCGTGAGTGCAACGTCGAATTTTCGAAGTATATCGAACGCAATTACCGCAAGTGGCTTGAACAGAGAACTCTCGAGGCAAAAAATCGCCCTGTCCTCTCGGTTGATATTGTCGATAAGTACCTGATTCCGGAACTGAAAAGCGACCGCTCGGTCTTCTTTTTTGTGATTGACTGTCTCCGAGTGGATCAATGGATGTCTATGGAACGGGTGCTGAACGAATATTTCGACATCTCGCGGGACTATTACTATTCGATTCTGCCGACAGCAACACCCTATTCACGCAACGCCATCTTCAGCGGAGCTTTTCCCGATGAGATTGAGGTTCGTTTTCCGGATGTGTGGGAAGAATGGGAAGACGACGATAACAGCAGGAACCGCTACGAACACGAGTTCCTGGATAATCTGCTCGAGCGCCGCAAGGTTCAGGTAAAACCGGATTCTAAATACGTCAAAATCCTGGACCCGGAATTCGGGAAATCGATCGAACAAAACATACAGTCGTACGCCAAGAATAAACTTACCTCGATTGTTGTAAATTTTGTTGATATCCTTGCTCACGGCAGATCCGATTCTCAACTCCTCAAGGAAATTGCCCCGGATGAAGCGGCCTACCGTTCCCTGACAGCGTCGTGGTTTACGCATTCGTACCTTTTGAACATGCTCCGGACACTCTCCCGGATGAAAAATATATCGATCGTTCTGACGACTGACCACGGCAGCATCCGGAGTCTCCGCAATACCAAAGTAATCGGTGACCGGGAAGCTTCTCCGAATCTGCGATACAAGTACGGCCGGAATTTGAAAGCCGACGAACGCCACGCAATCTTCATCAAGAACCCAGCGGACTTCCGGCTTCCTAAAAGGAGTGTGACGATCAACTATATTATCGCCAAAGAAGACTACTATTTCGTATATCCCACGGATTTTCACAAATACGTGAACCAATACCGCGATAGTTTTCAGCACGGTGGGATCTCCATGGAGGAAATGATCCTCCCCGTTGTGAAAATGCGTCCTAAGCAATAATCCCGGTCGGGGTAATGGATTCCATCGTCATCTGTTCAACAGAAACACATTCCGAAGAGGAAACCAGAAACCTCGGCGCGACAATCTCACGGCGTCTTGAGCAGGGGGATGTCGTCGCCTGCTACGGAGATCTCGGAGCGGGGAAGACGAGTTTCATCAAGGGAATCTGCACCGGTCTTGGAGTTAAAGAACATGTCTCAAGTCCGACCTTCACAATTGTGAATGAATATCGTGGTACGACGTTCCCGGTCTATCATTTTGATTTTTATCGTCTCAAAGGAGTTGGCGAACTACGCGAGATTGGATTTGAAGAGTATCTCCTGAAGGCGGATGGGGTCTGCGTGATTGAGTGGGCTGAAAAAGTACGTCATCTGCTGCCGAGGGTCAGGAGATATGATGTGGAACTTGCCGCGGGGCGGGACGAAACCACGCGAACGCTTGTGATCCGGAAATCAGCGGAAGTGGTGGTGTGATGGTTCTTGGTATCGAAACATCGACGGCGGTTTGCGGTGCATCGCTCGTCAGCAGAGGTTCCTTGATCGCCGAGCGATCATTTGAAGCCCGGCAGATGCACTCGGAGAAACTGATAGGTCTCATCGGCGACGTCCTTGCTGCAGCCAACATAGACATTTCAGGTCTTGATGCGGTTGCGGTCTCAATAGGCCCGGGTTCCTTTACCGGTTTGCGGATTGGGTTGAGTACCGCAAAAGGTCTTGCATTCGGCCGGGATCTACCTTTGGTTGCGGTTCCCACGCTGAAGGGGCTTGCGTTCGGGACACTGTCCGATGCGGCAGCCGGGCCGGGCGATTGCATTCTTCCAATGATCGACGCGCGGCGTGACGAGGTGTATATGGCGCTGTTTCGTTGTGGAGCCGCCGAGCTGATTGAAGCGCTTCCCGACTGTGCGTGTCGGGTGTCTGAACTGGAGAAAATCATCCCGGCTGCACAAAAAGTAATTCTTGTGGGCGATGGAGTTGAAAAATTTGTACATTTCCTGCACGAGCGCGGGGAGCCTATGTCGACAACATATGAAATTCAGCCCCGGGAAAAGCGTATTTGTCGGTCTTCCATGATCGCTATGCTCGGCGAGCAGATGTTGGGCAATGGAGATCACGCGGATATTGCCAGCCTCGAGCCGCTGTATGTGAAAGAATTTTACACAACGATGAGTACTCACAACACAAGGCGCATTGCTGATGGCCTGGTTTCGTAGATCGAAAGCAAGCATTGATTCGGATCGAACGCGGAAAGATATCCCCGACGGGATGTGGACGAAGTGTGATGGGTGTGGGGAAATCATTCACCGGAAACAACTTCAGCAGCAGTTTTACGTCTGCCTGAAATGCAACTACCATTTCCGGATCGGCAGCCGGGAATATCTTCCTATCCTCCTCGACGAAAATACCTTTCGCGAACTGGACCGGAAAATGCGATCGGTTGATCCTCTTCAGTTCCAGGATACGAAGAGGTATAAAGACAGGGTCAAGGAGACTATCAGAAAAACTGAACTCTACGATGCGGTCCGAACAGGGACCGGAAAGATCAACGGGATGCAGGTCGCGATCGGTGTGATGGACTTCTCGTTCATTGGCGGGAGTATGGGTTCGGTTGTGGGCGAAAAAATAGCCCGCCTCGTTGAGCGGGCGATGAAGCTTAAGATCCCGCTGATCATTGTCTCCTCCAGCGGCGGCGCCAGGATGATGGAAGGAGCGCTCTCTCTGATGCAGCTGGCGAAAACCAATGCGCGATTGGCGCAGTTGTCAGATGCGGGCATTCCTTTTATCTCCGTCATGACGGATCCGACGACTGGCGGGGTCACGGCCAGCTACGCAATGATGGGGGACATCAACCTCGCTGAACCTGCAGCGCTGATTGGATTTGCCGGTCCCCGTGTGATCAAGCAAACCATTGGCAAAGACCTGCCGCCGGGGTTCCAACGCTCGGAGTTTCAGCTGGAGCATGGATTTGTTGATATTGTCGTTCATCGAAAAGACCTTCGGGATACAATTTCGAATTTGTTAAAGCTCATGTGGGAGTAGTTCTCCCCAACGATCCTGGGCAGTATCTCATGATGACCACGCCCAGGAGACCCGCAGTTTGGCTTTGCCTTAACGTGCTTCCGGAGGAAGAGTCTGTCCTTCTCTCACCGCGTGCAGATCTTTTCTGAATTGTCGTAGTATGATCCCATCGTATTCTCCTATCGGTCAATCCTTCGTTCGATGCGTGTGTGCTATCTTGATGTCGTGCTGTCGGTAATCTGATCGCCGCTGTTGAGAGTCTCATGAGCGAATTAAATTCTTTTAATATCGTGTTCACATACTGAGACTGTGTCTGATTTATTATGCATTCGAGACATGCTGCTCTGATTTCCTTACAAAGAGCAATAAAAAATAGCGCTTCTGCGAAAAATTAATTACTTTGCATCTGCGTTTCGAAGACAATGGGTATCTGGACTGATTCAGTGCAGTAATTGAATGGCGACGACTCTACATATCATTGGTGTACCGATGGATCTTGGTGCTGGCCGGCGGGGCGTGGACATGGGTCCTTCGGCCATCCGCATCGCGGGCATCGGCGAACGGTTGCGCGACCTGGGATACAAGGTCGTGGATGAGGGTGATATGACTATCAAGACGCAGGAGGAGCAGCGAATCCTGGATCACCATGCGAAGTACCTCCCGGAAATTGCCAGGGTGGTTTCACTTCTTGCACGCAAAGTCGAGACTGTGATGGGACAGGGGAAATTCCCGCTCGTTCTTGGCGGCGACCATTCGATTGCAATTGGCAGTATCGGGGGAATGGCGGCATTTGCAAAGCGCAGGAAAAAATCGGTCGGCGTTTTCTGGATCGATGCACATGGAGATTTTAACACGCCCGAAACGTCGCCGTCTGGCAACGTTCACGGTATGCCTCTTGCCGTTTGCACGGGGAACGGGCCGCCGGAATTGCTCAAGGTCGGTCGCATAATAAAAAAGGTCGACCCTCGCCATGTTGCGATCATCGGGTTGCGTAATGTCGACAGGGGTGAGCGTGCAAACCTTATGAAAAACGGTATCAATATTTTTACGATGGAAGATATTGACAAACATGGAATTCACAAGGTCATGAAGATCGCGTTCGACAGGGTGGCACGCCAGGTGGATTATCTGCACGTAAGTTTTGACCTGGACAGCATCGATCCGGTCTACGCCCCGGGCGTTGGTACTCCGGTGAAAGGCGGCCTTGATTATCGTGAAGCACACCTCATTATGGAAATGCTCGCGGATACAAACAAAATGACATCCCTTGAGATTGTCGAGGTAAATCCTATACTTGACACACGCAACCAATCGGCAGAATTTGCCGTAGAGTTAGTGCAATCGGCCTTTGGTAAGAAGATTTTATGACCCGGTGCTTTTGCATGCAGGTACGATGGTGTAATGGTGATTTGGCGTGAGGAATCCGTATCATTCTGAAAGAGATTTCCGGAAAATACGCGCCCGGGCATTATTCCTGGGTTTGGTTCTGCACAGTGTGGTTTTGTTCGGATTGTTCTGGCAACAGCAGCAGGTTGCAGAACAAAACCGACTGGAAGAGCTGCAGTTTGGCAGCAGTGGCGGCGGGGGTGGAGAGGGGGAACAGGACGAGATGATACAGTTTGGACCGCAGAGTAATCCGCCCGAGGGAGAGATTGGGCGGGAAAATATAACGAAGTTTACACTGCTCGATATTCACGTCTACGATGATCAGATTCACGCCATTCCGGTTCCCAAAAACGAGGAGCCACAACCTGCCGTTAAAACGAAAAAGAAAAGCACTCGTCCGCGCACCATTATTGCTGAAAATCTTCCCACGCGCTGGGTTCGCAGGGGATCAGGGCCGGGTTCTGGAGGTGGTGCAGGTGGAGGAAGCGGCGGCGGAATTGGAAGCCACACCGGCTACTCAATCGACTGGGGTGGAACTGGCGGCCGCCGTCTGTTGAGCGGGTTGATACCGAAGTATCCGGAAGGGACCGATAAAGAAATGGTGGTTACCCTCCAGTTTAATGTCCTGCCCGACGGATCAGTGGAAGGAATCCTTCCTGTGCGGAAGACAGATCAGATTCTTGAAAGTGCGGCGATCAAGGCGCTCCGGACGTGGCGTTTCGAACAGCTCCCCACGGAGCTCGGGCAGCGCATTCAAAGCGGAAAAGTGAGTTTCAACTTCAAATATGAACACTAACAAGAAAGGGGAATGCATTACCATGCAGAATGTACAGACACTTCGAAAGTTTTCTTTGGCAATTCTTTTGATCTCTCTATTGACCATTGCGATCGTCGGTCATGCCCAGGATAATCGGAAAGATCAACCTGTATGGTGGTTCGGAGGTGCGCTGGGTCCCAATTTCAATTCGTACAGTTCCACCATTCATCCCTTTGGTGCGCCTGCATCGACATCCTCATTTTCAAAAGGTTCAGGGATTGGTGTGTTCCTTTCCCCATTACTCGAATATCGTCCGGATCCAGTCTGGGGGGGAATGTTGTTGGTGGGATTTGATGGACGGGGTGGGAGTTTCGACGATGTGCAATCGTCAGCCGGAACATACAAACTTTCGACCGGAATGAATTATATCACGTTGGAACCAAGTGTCCGTGCGACGCCTTTCTCTGCACCGCTCTATTTCTTCGCGGGGCCAAGGATCGGCTTTAATGTGTCGAAATCATTCACATACTCCTCGCCGGGCAAGCCTGATTCTTCGGCGGATTGGAGTGATGCGCGCGGGAGTGCGCTCGGAGTGCAATTCGGCGCGGGATACGATATACCGATGTCCAATCCTAACGCCGCCAACCAGATTGCGCTCTCTCCCTTTATCGCGCTACATCTGGGACAAGGCCCCATCACACACGATTGGTCGCTGACAACGTTCCGGGCGGGGATCGCGCTGAAATTCGGTTCCTCCTCTGGAGCCCGTGAAGCTGCTGAGGGTGAAACGCAATTTACCGTCACTGCGCCAAAGATTATACCCAATGAGCGGAAGGTCAAAGAGACATTCCCCTTGCGGAACTACATCTTCTTCGATGAAGGTTCCTCGGAGATTCCTTCGCGATTTACACAGCTTACAAGTGACAAGGCACGGGATTTCAGAGAGGAACAGCTTGTGCAGCCGGATCCCAATGACGTGGGAGGCCGCTCCCGCCGGCAATTAACCGTTTATCACAATATCCTCAACATTCTTGGTGACCGGATGCGTCGTTACCCGTCAGCAACACTTCATCTCACAGGTTCTTCAGATCAGGGCGCACCGGCCGGGAGACAATATGCGGAATCCGTGAAACGATACCTTGTCGATGTCTTTGGAATCGATGCGGGCCGGATAACAACAGAAGGACGTGTAAAACCCCCGGTTCCCTCCACGCTCCCGGGCGCGACACGTGAGCTGGAATTGACCCAGCCGGAAGATCGCCGTGTGGAGGTAACAAGCGAGACGGCTGAAATTCTCGACCCGGTGCAGATCATCTCGCTGCAGGAGGAGCCGCTCGACAGCGATGTCCTTTTCTCGGTTCCGGATGCGGAACAGAATCTTTCTTCGTGGTCTGTCGAGGTAACACCGGAGAGCGGGCCGATGAAACATTATGGCCCGTTCACAACTGATCAGGAGAGAATTTCCGGAAAGACCATTCTTGGTGATCAG
The DNA here is from genome assembly GCA_033852415.1 of Bacteroidota bacterium. Classification (GTDB taxonomy): domain Bacteria; phylum Bacteroidota; class Ignavibacteria; order UBA10030; family SZUA-254; genus DATKPE01. The sequence goes on along the minus strand of JAWOMQ010000056.1, from coordinate 5,674 downwards.
ACTGAAGGCACCTATACGGTTGTCATGCTGGGAGAAACCAAATCAGGACAATCAATCAGAAAAGAACAAACCATTCACCTGATCAAATCGACTGAGCCCGAGGCGGCACCTGGATTACGGTTCAGTATCTTGTTCGAATTCGACCAGTCAAAAACCGTTGCGACATACGATCGCTTCCTGTCACAAACTGTTGCCCCGCTCATCCCTGAAGGAGGAAGCGTAATTATTCATGGACACACCGATATTATCGGAGAGGAGAGTCACAACCTCAAACTCTCACAGGACAGAGCTCAGGAAACGATGAGTGTTCTCAAGCGGGAGCTGGCTAAGGCAGGAAAGCGTAATGTGAAATTTGACACCTACGGCTTCGGCGAGGATGTCCGCCGGGCTCCTTTTGACAATAAATTGCCTGAGACACGATTCTATAACAGGACTGTGATCATCGATATCGTCCAGGAGTAAGAATCTGTTCAGAAAAGGAAGAACTATCATGCGACTCATTGTCTGTTGCGTCCTGGTAGTGATGCTTTTCCCGGGGGAGGGAACTGCGCAGGTTCCCCCGATGATGCTTGAGCGGGATAATTTTCAGGTCGCCCGTGAATGGATCGACGCGGGTTCGTATCATGTAGCCCGCAGGAACCTGGAAATGATCTTTCGTCATGCGTCTCCGTTCCAGCAGGACAGAGACGTCCTCTGGCTCCTGATCGAATCGTCTTTTAATGATCAGGATTACGAGCAAGCCTACCAATGGTCGAGTGAGTTCATCCGGGATTACCCGAATGACCGGAGTTTTTTCAAATCACTCTATATTGAAGGTTTGAGCGCTTACCAGACGCACCGCAATGAGCTTGCCTATGAGTTGCTCACACGCCTCCTTAAGGAATCTCCCGACTTTCCCCAGCGCGGAGCGGCGATTTTCTGGAAGGCTATGGCTGAACTTGACCGGGGGAATTGGGGACAAGCCGAGGACGACATGCAGCACTGCCTCAACGACACTTCAGCAGGGGCATACTATCCGTTCGTCTACTATGGCTGGGGGCTTTCGCTTGAACGAAGAGGCCAATTCGACCAGGCGGCTCCGTACTTTCAGAAAGTACTCGATCATTATCCAAAGATCGATCTCGTCACCGACGCACGAATCCGACTGGCGTCTGTCTCTTTGCGCCAGCACGAGGTAGATCATACGCTCGCAATCCTCCAGGAAACCCAGCCGCGCTACGGGGAGCAGCGGGAGGAGTACCTTCTGTTGCAGGCCGAAGCCGACATGCAGGCGGGGAGATATCAGGATGCCCAGCAGGCGTACAACCAATTCTTGGACCGCTTTTCCGGAAGTAAGTACAGCCGTCAGGCGCAATATGGGCTCGGGTGGGCCGATCTCAAACGGGGCGAATATCAGATGGCCCAGAGCGTGTTCGATTCGCTGGGCCGGCAGACTGATTCCCTCGCCTTCGCTTCATTGTTCGAAAGCGCTGTAATCTCCCTTCTGCGAGGACACCCTGATCAGGCCATGGTGACATTCGATACACTAACTTCGCGATCGCCCTATGATCGGGATGCGGTTCAATCGTACTATCAGATTGGGCTTATCGAGTACCGCGACCGGCATTTTGTCGAGGCAAGGAGATACTTTGAACTGGCAGCACGCTTGTTCCCCAAAAGCCCCCTCAGACCGTATGCGTATCACATGCTCGGTGAGACCAATTTTGCTCTGGGGGACTATTCCAACGCTCAGTACGATTTCGTCCAGGTAAAGCATTCATCCTCTGATCCTGCTCTGCTTGCGCCAACATTATATCATCAGGGCATTGCGCTTTATCGTCTTGGGAGGTTCCACAGCAGTGTCGAAAGTTTCAGCGATTTCCTCAGGCAATTTCCCGATGATGAAAAGGCGCCGCTCGGATATGCATGGAAGGGCGAAGCCCTGTACCAGGACTACAGGTTTCCAGAAGCCGAAAACACCTTTACAGAGGTGCTGCGCCGGTATCCTAATAGCCCGAAACGGGCTGATGCGATGTACGCGCTTGGTTGGTCCTATTTTGAAGAAAAGAAATATGGGCAGGCCGCCTCCGCATTTGACCAGTTTACGAGTCGTTTTCCAAACGACCCTCGTGTTCTCGAAGCATCGCTCCGTAAAGCTGATGCCTATTTTTCTCTTGGTCAATATGACAAAGCCAACTCCTTGTACGGCTCTCTTGCATCTAGAAAAGGAGGCCGGGAATCGGATTATGCGGCATTCCAGCTCGCGATGTCATATGTCCAGCGTGGGGATGCGGACCGCGGAATAGAAGAACTGCGGAGTTTTCTTGCAGAATACCCGACCTCCATGTATGATGAGGTCGCACAGTTCAATATTGCGTGGAGCTACTTTTCCCGTGAACAGTACCAGCAGGCACTCGCCGAGTTTTACACATTGCTCAGGCTGTATGCCGGAAGCCAACTGCTTCCCCGTGTTCTGTTCAACATGGGGGACGCGTTTTATAATCTCAAACAATATGACAGTGCGCGTGTCTATTACCAGAGGGTCATCGATGAATTCCCGTCCAGCTTGCTCGTCACCGATGCACTTTCCGGACTTCAATATACGTACCAGGCGGAGGGGAAACCTACCGGGGCAGTTGCGGAGATTGAGAAGGTTCTCAAAGAAAAACCCTCCGGCATGAGAGAAGAGGACATCCGGGTGAAGAAGGGAGACATTCTTTTCGGTCAGGGGGATTTCGCCGGCGCGATCAACGAGTATCAGCACGTTCTGCAAATGAATCCTTCGAAGGAAACCAAAGCGAAAGTTCTCCAGCAGCTTGGCAGAATGTACGATATGAACGACAACCCGCAGCGCGCGGCAACATACTATCAGCAGCTTCTCTCGGAAATGCCCGACGCGGAAATCGCTCCGGCGGTGACATTGTCTCTCGGTCTCACTCGGATGAAGCTCAAACAGTATGCTCAGGCAAGCGAGCTTTTCCACAACTTCGAGCGGCAGTACACGGATTCTCCTCTGCTGCCGGAGGTTAAGTACCAGGAATCTGTTGCACTCATGAATCTCCCCGATGAATCTGGTGCGATGGCGGGATTTCAGGAAGTAATTCAGAAATATCCCAACAACCTCTTCGCCGACAGGAGCCGGCTCCGCATCGCGGAACTCCTGCAACGGTCGAAGAAAAATCAGGCCGCTATCGATACCCTCTCGACAGTGGCGACGGGCAGGAGCGATGATATTGCCGCCGAGGCATTGCTCATGATCGGCGATTCCTATATTGCCATGAACAAAATCAAAGATGGCATGCAGGCATACAACGACATCGTCAAACAGTATTCGGATTATCCTGTGATTGTCGACAAGGCGAAGCGCGGGCTGGGAATTGCGTACGAAAAACAGCACGATAGGAAACGAGCCAGGGCAATGTACGAGGAGGTCGCGAAATCCACGAATGATCCTGCCCTGAAGAAGGAGGCCCAGGAAAAGTTACGGAGACTGCGAAAATGAAACGACTACTTTTGACAACCGCCTTGGGTGTGCTCCTCGCAAATCCGTTGCGCGCGCAGAACGCACCGTCCGGCAGCGACACCACGCAGCAGCTTCCACGGCTTGATATTCCGGAAATAACCATCGTCGGGAAAAAGGCTATCATGCTCCCCTTTGCCCGCAAAGGAGAAGTGTATGATGTCGATGTGTACAGTGCCCCGCCTCCCGATACGTCCCTCCTTGGCGACCGAAAAATGATGTCGCTTCCGATTGGATCGCCCCCCAGATATGAAGAACAACTCATGCCCTGGAGAGCTTCACTCGAAGGGGGACTCGGAAACTACACAACCGGTAAACTTTTCGGCTATGTCGACTACACCATGCTCACATGGGGATTGAGCGCAAAAGGTGGATACATGACGACCGCCGGCCATACCAATAATTCGGATGGGAAATCAACGCAGATCGAACTGACAGGTCGCTCTCTCGTTTCTACTGATAATGACGTGCTGCGCGAGATGCGCGCCGATGGAGAAATTTCCTATCATCACGACACCTACGGCATGTACGGCATTTCCTCCAGCTCGATTAGGAGAACCCGCAATACCGTCGGCCTTCTTGGGGGGCTGGGTTCGACAAACCGGGAGGGCCCCACACTCGATGTTACTCTCGGCGCCGATATTGTCGACATCACCGACAACTCGGTTAAGGGGGATTCGAGTGTATCAATTGTCTCACCGATTCTACATGGAGTTTTTGCAACGGATGTCAATGCCACAAGGTTCGTAGGCGACATCGTGTATCAAAACTCTTCCCTTGACTATCAACAACCGGCCCAGTCACCTTCGCTGGCTGCCATCTCATTTGGAGCGCGGTGGGAGATAGGAGATCAATTCCTGGTGACTCTCAAGGGTTTGTACGAACATGCGACGGCAAGCGATGGGGGAGATCATACGCTTGTTGCACCGACCATAGATGTCTCATGGCAGCGGGACAAGGACCGTGTCTGGTCGTTCTGGTACCATCCCGAAATCCGGCTTGCCCCGTATGCCGATTTGTCTGAACTGAATCCTTACCTCATTCGGGAAATCGCGATAAAGCCGGAACGGCGTCCGCTCAATTTTGGGAGCACACTCCAGTACAATAGCGGATTGGTATCCTTTAAAATCGAAGGTTCCTATTCTCATACGTACGACAAGGCTGTTGAACTTGCCGACAGCGGAAGGATCGCATTATCATATGTCGATGTAGATCGGGTCACAGTGCAAGGGGAGGGAACCGTCACGTTGTCTGACGAGCTTTCGGTGCGGGTCGAAGGTGCAATCCAGCCTGCACGTGGAAAGAATACAAGCGTTCAACTCCCGATGCTGCCGATTGCGCATCTGAAAGGGCACCTTCAGTATCTTCCCGGGATTCCTTTCATACTCTGGTCCGAACTGGAATACACGAGCAAACGAAATGTCGATCTCGCAGGCAGCAGAACGTTGAACGACGCTGTGCTTGTTCACGCGGGGCTCTCGACGCACGCGGTGCCAAGAACGTCTCTCTCGTTTCAGATAAAAAATATTTTCAACACCGCATTCCAATGGTGGGATGGCTATTCTGCACCGGGGCGCCAATTTACTGTGGAGGCGAAAGTCGACCTGTAATGAATACTATCAGCTCGCTGCAGGAAATCCAGCAATCCGCCGAGTCCCTCCGGAAATCCGGGAAAAAGGTGGCGGTGGTTCCCACTATGGGATATCTCCATGACGGGCACGCAAGTCTCATACGCATTGCACGCCAACATGCGGATTGTGTCATAACGACGATATTCGTTAACCCGTTGCAGTTTGGACCTAACGAAGATTATACACGATACCCGCGGGATATCGACCGGGACACAAAGATTGCGGCCGCTGCCGGCACCGATCTCCTGTTTACTCCTTCGTCCGAACACATCTATCCTGCTGGCTATCTGACAAACGTGTCAGTCGAGCATCTTGCCACTCTTCTCGAGGGAAAATTCCGGCCGACGCATTTTAAGGGGGTAACTACTGTCGTGGCGAAACTTTTTCACCTCACTAAACCTCACTGTGCTGTTTTCGGTCAAAAAGATGCTCAGCAGGTGGTAATTATTAAGAAAATGGTGAAAGACCTGAATTTTGATATCGATATCATCGTGGGTCCGATTGTCCGTGAACCGGATGGACTTGCGATGAGTTCCCGAAACGT
>JAWOMQ010000193.1:0-10936 GCA_033852415.1 Bacteroidota bacterium | reverse complement strand
TTCTCCGTTCATCAAATTCCTGAGAGGTTCACTTCTCATATCACCCTCGTTCCATATTCTGGCCCTTCGCCAGACAATCTCCTGATAGCTACATCCAATCCTCTCTCAAACATGATCCTCGCCATGTGCATCCGGTACTCCTTTGATGCGCGTACATCTGTAATAGGATGTATTTCTTCCTCAACCATCTTCTTCGCTTGTTCGATAAGGGAGGGAGTAATTATTTGACCATGAAGGAGTTTCTCAATCTTCCTCGCCCGTACGGGAACCGGCGCAACAGCGCCGAATGAGATTCTGAATGATTTGTCACCCAAAGCGAGAATGAGCACACTGACCTGGGCCAGGTCTTCGCCTGTATACCTTCCCAGTTTTACCCAACAACCTGCATGTTTCACTTTCGGGAGAGGAAGGAGTACAGCCGTCACGATCTCACCTTTTGCAAGCGTTGTCTTCCTGTTGCCGACGAAGAATTGTCCTGCAGGGATCGTTCTTTTTCTCTTCGAAGACATGGTCACGATCTTTGCATCGTAGGCACTGAGGAGTGGACCGCTGTCCATGCATGGTACAGCCGAGCAAATGTTCCCCACAACCGTCGCCCTGTTCCTGATCCCAACTGAAGCGACAGTCGTTGCCAATTCACGGATGACCGGGAATTTCTTTCGTACGATTTCCGACTCAATCAGGTCAGTAAAAGTAGCACCTGCACTTATCTTAAGTGTATTGTTGACAAATGAAATTGTCTTGAGTGCACCGAGCCCTTTGATATCGACAACAACATCAGGCCGCAGAATGCTTTCCTTTAAAAGGTCAACAACGTCAGTACCTCCCGAAAGGATTGTGTACTTTGTGTGCCGCGAAAGAAGCGTGAGCGCCTCTTTGAGACTCCGCGGTCTCACATATTCAAACTGGTGTATGATCGCCACTGTAGTTTACTCCTTCCATGTTATCGCGGAGGCAAAAAGGCGACGATGCGGCAAAATGCCGATTCCATTTCAATACCTTTCACCGGGAAACAGCCGATCCAGCAACGTTTGTTGCTGAGCTTGTTGATGTCGCCGCCGAGATTTTCTGCGTGCACCAGTTTCCTGGGGAAGAGCTTCAGATGCATGACCTGATAATACTCATCTTGCGGGAACATTTCGTCCCATGATGATACCCCATATTTTTGTTTCAGCTTGGCTTCGGCTTCGAGGAATCTGGCGGGATGCCACTGGCGGATAATTGTATTCATTGGGTGATCAGCGCTTCCGCAGTCGACGCCGATCCATTTAATCTTCATATCAAGCGCCCATTTGTGAAAATCGGGTCCCGGGCCGGGATGTTTGACAAAATAGCGGACTTCGTCGGAATCCCGCTGGTCCCACGCGAAGCGGTTATACCCTGTATTGATAATGAGGATATCCCCCTTTTTTATCTCAACGTGCTTCGTCAGCATCTCCGGGCTGTAGAGATCGTAATCACCCACCTCCTTCGAAATATCGACGACAACACCCGGCCCAATCCACTCCTCCATCGGGACGTTGCCTATCGATCTTCCCGACCCATGGAAGTGGATCTCACCATCCATGTGTGTACCGACATGGTTACTCGTGTGGATGATTTGGCCATTAGCACCCTGCCCCATGTGCGCGCCAGCGATTCGTTTGAAGTACTGAATGCCGAGCGGCATGTAACTTGGCCACGGTGGTGTATGGATGCTCAGCCGCTGCGTGAGATCGTAGACTTTGAGTTTATCCATGAAGTTAAGAAATTCCTGGGTTTTCATCTTAGTGCTCCTTTTGGGTTGTCAGTCTATCTGCAAAGGTGATGAATGCTTTCATAAACGGTTCGGCGGGTGCGCTCAACACGCCGGCACCTATCTGTCCAATTCCGGCATTTTTGTGAGCCACGCCCGTGTCAATGAACGGAAGTATATTCTTTCCTACGACTTTGATGACGTCGATCCCAGTCGGCGTGCCGCGGAAATTGAGATATGGAATTTTGTACACGGTATTTTCAGCGTCCGTGATTTCATACATTTTCAGAGTGTAGTTGATCGCATCTTTCGTCGACCCGCCCACGAACTGCACAATGGCGGGCGATGAGGCGATCGCGAAACCGCCCAGGCCCGCGGTCTCGGTGACCGAACTGTCCCCGATATCCGGATTTGCGTCCTCTCTTGTGAAACCGGTAAAATAGAGAGCGTCGGGAACAGGTGAGGGGCCTGTAAACCACTCACTCCCTGTGCCCGAAAGCTGCACGCCGAATTCTGTTCCATTCCTCGCCATCGCAACGACGATGCTTGAATCTCGGATATTCCGGGCGGCGTCCAGTGAAAGTTTCGATGCTCCCATTGAAAGGTTGAGGAAGAAATGGTCGTTCCGGTTAATAAATTCCAGCACAGCTGCTGCCATCTCTTTATCATCAGACGTCTGAAGAACGGCCGGCGCGAGTGTCCTGTACAAGAGAGAGGTTGCAGCTCTGTTCCGATTATGAACTTCATCGCCCATCTGGAGTGCCTGCGCAATGATGTTTTTCAGATCAATTGTTCCGACCTTTTCAATCGCACGACAGAGTGAGGGATAAAGAGTGCTCTCCATCCATTTCAAGCGTTCGATGACCTCCGGGCCGTATGCGCCGTAACGGAGAACTTTACCCAGCCCTTCGTTCATTGTGCAATACGCCCGGTTGCCGTAGGTCACATTTTCTAAAATGAATACCGGCATAGATGGTGAGACAATCCCCGCCATCGGCCCCACAGCCGCATGTTCGTGACATGGGGAGAATTCGATCGCCCCGGATGCCGCGATTTGTTCGGCTTGCTCCACATCTCCGGCAAGACCCTCGTACATCAAAGCGCCGATAACGGCGCCGCGCATTGGACCACACATACTCTGCCAGTTCACCGGCGGCCCCGCGTGGAGCAGAAGGTTCTTCTTCATCCCTGGAATTACTTCGAGAGCTTTTCCCATTCCAGTGATGACTGGCTTGCTGTTAAGGATTTTCTCCAATGCTTTTCTATTCGCTGCCTCGATCCTGACGGCATTCGATCGTATGACTGCCATCGCCGTATTGTCCACGATCAGCGGAGGTCGCCAGTCGACATGCACTGCTCTCACATTCTGTTTGTCGAGCGTTTCCTTAAATGACCTAAGCCCGATATTTATAACCTTAAGCTCGCTCTGAAAAATCTGGCTCATCCTATCGCTCCTTCGCACTGATAATTGCCTGAGCCAACGTGCTCGCGGCAGCATTCGATTCCATCACGACGACCCCTTTTGCCTGAAGTCCGGCGGCCACGGCTGACCGATTCTGCGGATCCCTGTCGGTGCCTGTGACCGAACAAATCACAGGTAGATATCTCTTCTGATGTGCCGTGATCGTTCTCATTTGCTGTATGACGGGGATTATATCGTCGAGGGGGCTCATATTTGCGCCGTATCCCAGCACAATATCAAGAAGGAGAACTGCAGTCTCCGGGTCTTCAGCATCTGTGATGATGCGTTTATTGCGTGTCGAGTAATCGATCATCGGATGAGGCTTCCCAACGGTAAATTCATCATCCCCTAAATCCACAATCGTGTGTCCCTGGCTCCTCGATGAGTCCCTTAGTTTCTTGCTGCTCCCGAATGGAGTGTTTGAATGAAGGTCGCGAAGATCAGCCTGACAAATGAGTTGAGCCTCGTCGCAAAATGTCCCGCCGCTGTAAAGTGCCCGGAGATATTTCTGTTTTGGAGATAATTTCGCTGCTTCCGTTTTGGCAATTCTTGCAATTTCTGAGCGACGTTTTTTCAACAATTTCCCCACCGTTGCAGGATCTTCATTTTTCGCAAGGGCAACGGAAAGGAGAGCCGCTTCTTCAAGTGTCGACGCCTGAACGATATTGCTATCTTTTAAAAGTGCGGTTGATGCATCGAGGAAGACGCTGACAATTGGTTTCTGTATCCCGTTGGCGACCGAAACGATTTTCTTTACAACTTCGGCTGCAGGAGGTTTCGAGACAAGAAGGACTACGTGAGTCGAAGGATCAGAGGCAAGGGCTCGAATTCCTTCGATGAACATTACGCCACCGACCTCTTTCGTAACGTCCCGTCCTCCCGTGCCGATCGCCTGAGAGATTCCACAACCAGCATTTGAAATAAGGCAACTCACTTCCTGCAGCCCCGTGCCCGACGCTGCGACGACGCCGATATTGCCGCGGTCGACGACGTTCGCGAAAGCAAGGGGTACGCCGTTAATAATTGCAGTTCCGCAGTCGGGGCCCATGACAAAGAGGTGCCTGCTGGAAGCGAATTTCTTGAGCTCGATTTCCTCTTCGATTGAAACGTTGTCAGAAAAGAGCATGACATGCAATCCCTGTTCAAGCGATTTCATTGCCAGATCGCCGGCATATCTTCCCGCAACAGAGATCATCGCAAGGTTTGCGTCGGGGAGGGTCTTTAGGGCACTCTCGATGCTCTGGGGTAAAAGCGTGTCCTCCCCATCCTGTTCTTTTGCCGTTTTGAAAATTGCCCGTACCGTCGCGGTGATGCTCCCCGGCTCAACTCCATCCCTGAGTTTCAGGGCGACAATGAGGTCCATTTCTCCCGCCTGCAGTATCTCAGGTGTCACGAAGCCGGATGCCTTCAGCATTGCTTTGTTTTCAGCCGTTCCCATCACGGCGGCTGAATCAGTTACGCCCTCTATTTCTGCAACCCGTTTCGCGATCAGCATGATCGATATTGAATCGATATACTCGCCCCGTTTGATGAAACTGATAATGTTCATAATCCGAACCTTCTCATACCGATGAGAAAACCGACTGCCTGATCCGCGCCCGAGGTCGCGCCGATACCAACGACGTGTCGGGTACAAGATATAATCTCATCCTCTTCTGCACATGCAAGTGCACGTATCAAGTTCTTGAATTTTTCGGTGAGGTGTCCTCGTGCCGCGCACATGAGAAAAGCGTTGATAAAATCATTGCTGCCGCGTGCGACCTTAACGATTGACCCGATGGTGTGAGCAAGGTTGATGTGCGCGATCTCCTGATATACATTGAGCGCGATAAGAAACCCTGAAAGGAAATCGTCTCCGCTTGGCGTAAGCCCATAACCGAGCCCTCGCATCTTTTCACTCCCTTTTTGGTACTCTCCGGCGAGCATATTCTTCATTCCCTCCTCAAAGGAGTTTGCGACCAGAAAGTCGAACGTAGACCGGAATTCTTTTTTCCTTCTTTCGTCAATCAAAAATACAAGACTTTTTGGCGGGGAGTATTCAAGCAGGGCTGCTTCGAAGAATCTGAGGTTGCCTTTAAATTTGATCCGGTCGATTTCCCCAACGGAAATAGTGGAGTCATAACAGACGGAGGGATTGAGCGGTATCTTTTCGTCATTCATGTACAGTGCATCACAACCAACCTCCAGAGAATCTAAAGCGCCGACAGCCGTGCCTTCGAGAATGATATTCAGAGGGCCGGCGCCGAGGCTGGGCTCGACGATGAACGCAAAAGCGTCGTCTGAAAAGAAATTCGCCGCAGAGGAGAACTTCGAATGAAGTCTATATGTTCCGCAGCGAATCTGGTTTCCGTAGCTGAGAAGCCGGATCATGCCGGATAGAAGACCATACCCAGGTGTTTCTTATATTCATCGTTGCGAACAATTTCAACTTTGCCTGCGACCTTCATCCCGATCTTCGGGTTCTTGATATTCAACTGCCCGGTGATGCGGCTGCCGCCTTCCAACTCCACAATCCCGAGCGAAAGCGTGACAACTTCGTAATCGGAGGGGGGATTATACAGTGTCGTATAGGTCAGCAGCTTTCCTTTTTTTGGCAACGGCACGATATCGAATTCATTGTGGTCATTTTCCCCGCATTTCTTGCAAATGGTTTTGTAGGGATAATGAAGATGTCCGCATCGCCTGCACTTATAGCCATAGATGTTCAGTTCCATCGTTACTTCTCCTTGATGAAGGTTAGGCACACAACATTATTCCCGAACCCGCCGAAGTTGCATGTAAATCCGATCCTCGCGTTCTCGACTTGCCGTTTCTTGGCTTCACCGCGAAGCTGCAAAACTATCTCATGCGCCTGGCCAACTCCGGTTGCTCCGACCGGATGCCCCTTTGCCTTGAGACCTCCCGACGGATTGATCGGAAGTTTTCCGCCGATTTTTGTTTCACCCTTCTCGAGAGCACAATGGCCTTCGCCTTTCTTGAAAAATCCAACCTCTTCGCTTTCGGCAATTTCGAGGATTGTAAACGCGTCATGTAATTCCGCCACGTCCACATCTCCCGGTTGTACATTCGCCATTGCAAACGATTGTGTTGCTGCTTCCCGCACTGCGAGCAGGTCCGTCGGGTCTTTCCGCTCATGAACCGCATGCGTGTCGGTGGCCTGCCCGATTCCAGCCAGGCGAATCATAGGTTTCCTGATCTTTTTCATCGCATCCGCGCTTGCGAGGATGAGACAGGCGCCGCCGTCTGATACCGGGCAGACGTCATAGAACCGCAGCGGGTCAGCGACAAATGGATTGTTCGTCGATGCCTCAGGCGAGTCGAGTATTCCCGCAATGGTGATTTCCTCATGCAGATGCGCAAAGAAATTATCCATGGCATTGTGATGATTTTTCACCGCAACCATCGCCAGATGGCGTGATGTTACACCATATTTTTCCATGTACAGGCGGGCGAACATCCCAGCGAGTGAAGGAAGCGTCACCCCATAAATGTATTCCGCGAGGGGATGAGTAAGCGTGGCGACAAAATCTGTCGCTTCGAGGGCATTGACCTCTCTCATTCTCTCAGCACCGATTACCATCACGACTTCATGCATGCCGGAAGCAACTGCCAAAAACCCTTCTTTGATTGCCGAAGCGCCGGACGCGGGGCCGTTTTCAATCGTGACTGCGCCTGCGGGTGTAAGACTGAGATGATCAACGACCGCGCTTGCGAGACCTGTTTGTCCATTGATTCTTCCGCTTCCCATATTGGCAACGTAGAGCTGATCGACCTTTTTGATTCCGCTGTCGCGCAGTGCCATCAAGCCAGGATATGCTGCAATTTCAACCAGGGGGTACTCAAGCCGCGTAAAGCTTGTTATGCCGATGCCCGCAACATAAACTTCTCTCATGTTACATGCCTCCTAACTTCTTTTTCATCTCAAGAAGAGATGTGCCCGTATTATCCAGCATCGAACGGGTTGCCGCCAGGAGATCTTCGGGTGGTTTCGGCGGATCGGTCGGCGTGAGAATCGCTGCCTTTGCTTTGGCAAGCAAATGGTCGGGAACCGGGCGGCGCCCGACAACCAAAGTGTTGCGCGCTTTGTCAAAGAGTTCTTTCGTGAGGGCCCACGAAGGGCAACCCCCAAGTTCGTGAGGAATGTGAAAACGTTTCTCGAGCTTGTATTCGATCATCCACCTTCTGAAGCCGATCGGTGATTCGGCGACAATAAGGACTTCCTTTTGTTTCAAAATATCGATATGGTATTCCATTTTGGCTGCGAAAGCGTGAGCGCCTACCCGCAATCCACGTCGCATCGACAATGTATGAAGCGACATACCGATATCGGGATTGACGATTCGTCCGTTCACAACCGCAACGAGTTCACCATCGACCTGAGCAATGAGGACATATTCATCCTGTACTCTATACGTATGATAACTAAGCAATTCTGCATAAACGCGTGCAGATACGATGTGATAATAATCCCGCTCGACGCGCATCAGTTTCTCCACGTGAGGAAGAATATCGGGAATTTCATCGCGGTCGACCTGCCGGATCACCATCTCCTGCCCATTTGCAAGGGTCATGTACTTGGCTGGAAATCGCGGATGCGGCGTGTCTATCGGGCGCAGGATTTTTTCCAAATCTACGGGCATAAAACCTCTTGATTGGTTAAGATTAAGATGAGGTGTGACTGAATAGTGGGGCTCGAATACTGTTCAATTCTGTAAGCTGAGAGTCAAAAGTAACGATTTATTTGATGTTTTGCAAAGTTCTATCGGTAAAAACATCAAAAAACAATGGAGATTCCGAACTGCATAAAGTCAAAATTATCCATAGGTTGTCTGTGTCTCGCATTGTTGATGAATTGCGTTTATCATTCACGCGGCGACGAAAATTCTTCGCACAAAAGAGATTATTTGGTCATCCTGCCGCCTTGCTTAACACTAGTCTGCTTTTCTTTGATGCGAACGGATGAGTTCAGCAGCTCAGTAGTTGGACGGTTCACAGAATGGAAACGGAGTCCAACCGGACAGCGCGAGACATGAAAATAATATCCGGAACAGAGGAGAGGAAAATGGGCTGGAAGGGGAGTCGTGGCCGGAGGAAGGGGGCATCAAGCTCGCAGGTTGCATCCTCTACGGGTCTGTTTTCCATTACGGTATAACCAATCTCTGTTGACCGCAACGGTCGCATTCGCATTGGATGGTCACGTGATGAATTCCGAAGCGCGTGCTCAATTCAGACTCAATTGTTCGAACGATCTCTTCTGTCTTGCTCACCAGCATGTCGCTGACACCGACATGGGCTTCGAAATGGATATCGGTTTCGGACAACTGCCAGAGATGGACATGATGAACGTTATCCACACCGGGAATTTTTCGGAGGAGGGCGTCGATCTCATCGATGGATACCGAGAGTGGCGCACCCATCATCATGATATTAACGGCGTCCTTGAGAATCCTGTACGACCCCCAAAGCACATAGACAGCAATTACACCGGTAATCACTGGATCAATCCAGGCAACTGACCAGAGTTGGATCGCGATGCCGCCGATCACAACTCCCAGGCTACAACCAGCGTCCCCCAGGAGATGAAGGTAGGCTGATTTGAGATTCAGGTTGTGATGGATGTGGGAACGAAGGATAATTGTTCCTCCGGCGTTCGCCAGAAAGCCAAGGGAACCGAGAATTATCATGATCGAACCGGTGGGAACAGTCAGATGGTGAAGACGCTCAATTGCTCCATTAATCAGGTAGACGCAAACGACCACAAGGACAACGGCATTGATCGCTGCGACGAGGATCTCGGCGCGCTTCATGCCGAACGTATATTTTGGTGTTTTGGGCTGGCGTGCGATTCGTTGCGCGATCCAGCTCATCGTCAGAGCTACGACGTCGCTAAAATTGTGGAGCGCGTCGGATAGTAAGGCGAGACTTCCCGCGGCGATACCCCCGATGATCTCGGCGAAGGTGATGATGAGATTCAGCGAAATGGCGCCGATAGCGGCTCGGCCAGAAATCTGCGATGGGGATTGATCGTGATCGTTCATAGGTGATCGCTGTTAGACTGCACGTGTGATGGTCGATTCGTCGGTGAAACCCCAGTCGTTTGAACTGGTGCATTCGGTACAGGGAAATCGCATGGAGGACCAGAAATCACGACGTACCACCACGCATAAGGAACATAGGAATGTTGTTCCATGAAGTCAAGCCGACAAGTTTGGATTAATTCCTTGATTATTCCGCCAAATTTGACTATCTTAGCTAACTATTTTCCATGGTGTCCATAGTTCAGTTTGGTTAGAACGCCAGGTTGTGGCCCTGGAGGTCGTGGGTTCGAGTCCCACTGGACACCCCAGAAATGATGAAGTGGATAAATGGAGCGTGTGGAAATCAAGGGTGGGGAGGAGATACGGATGATTTTGAAAGGCTGCGGGTGCGGACAAAAGAGATTGCTGTGAGAGTCGTGAATACAATCGACACGCTTCCGTACCAGCGCTCGACGGACGTGCTTGGGCGCCAAGCCTTGCGTTCAGCCACCTCGATCGCCGCGATTTACCGCGCTGCCTGCAATCTTCACTGCCCGTGAAATGCAGGCAAGACGTAAGACTGGCAGTCAACGCTGATGAGAGCCTGTTTACCATTATCCATTTCCTCATTCTATTATTGTATTCGCCCCCATCGTCTAGAGGCCTAGGACACGAGCTTTTCAAGCTTGTAACACGAGTTCGAATCTCGTTGGGGGCACAATCGTTAACTCATGAGTCAATCCTTTGAATAGCACACGACCATGCGCGCCATTATTCCCGTAGCGGGATATGGGAGCCGACTCCGGCCTCATACGTTTACCGTTCCCAAAGTGCTCCTCAATGTAGCCGGGAAGCCGATTATCGGTCATATTTTTGACAAGATCATCCGCGATGGCTTTGATGAAGCTACGGTGATTGTTGGCCATCTGGGAGAACAGATCAAGGAATACATTACCTCTCATTATAACCTGCATGTCGATTTTTTTGAACAGGATGAACCCAGGGGATTGGCGCACGCAATTTACCTTGCACGGACGACATTCACGGAGGAGCCGATCCTGATTATTCTGGGGGATACTATTTTCGATGTTGACCTGAAACCTGTCCTTGCACAATCCCATTCTGCAATCGGGGTTAAGAGAGTGGATGATCCCCGACGCTTTGGTGTCGTTGAAATGGATGGGCAATTCGCCCGCCACCTCATTGAGAAACCGGAACATCCGAGCAGTAATCTCGCGATCGTCGGGCTCTACTGGATCCGCTCACCCAAAGCTCTTGAGGCGTGCATCGCTGAATTATTTGACAAACAAAAGACGACGAAAGGGGAATATCAGCTTACGGATGCCCTCGAATTGATGATTCGCAACGGTGAGAGGGTGACCACATTCGATGTCGATGCCTGGCTCGATTGTGGTAAACCTGAAACTCTTCTTTCGACGAATCGGTATTTGCTGGACCAGACACATAATACCTTTCGGGCCGAGGGCGCGGTTATAGTCCCGCCCGTTTACATTTCCTCCAACGCGAAGATCTGTAATTCTGTGATCGGTCCGTATGCGACGATTGCCGCAGGTGCGATTGTGGAACACTCGATAGTACGGGATTCGATTATCAGCGAAGATGCCCAGGTCTATCAGTCACTCCTGGAACAATCCATCGTTGGTGTCAATACGGTGGTGCGCGGTTCCTTTAAGAAAATAAACATCGGAGATTCCTCCGAAA
>JAWOMQ010000135.1:0-17438 GCA_033852415.1 Bacteroidota bacterium | reverse complement strand
GGGAAGCTGACATTCTACCGCTGAATTACTCCCGCATGATTAATGCAGGAACCGTTTGCGCCTCGACTTGATGTGAAGCATCGCGGTTTTTGAGAACCACCTGCAAACCTGCATTCTAAATATACGTCTCCGACGATTGTATTGCAAACGTGAACTCCCAAGGAAATCCCGATCATGGTGCTGGAGTCCAATGTCATGCCACGTTGCCCTTTATCAGCTTTTGAATCGTGAAATGCAAGAGCTCGATGTTGTACGGTTTCGTCATGAACTCATCTGCGCCTCCACTCTGCGACATCACAGAATGTTTCAAGTCTGCATAAGCTGTCAGCATAATGATTTTCACGGCCGGCATTTCTTCCTTCACGAACTTGAGCACACCAAAGCCATCCACTTTCGGCATCCGGATGTCCACGATGCCGAGGTCGAAAGTGGACTGTTTTAGTTTTGTGATCGCATCCGCGCCGTTATCGACAACCTGAACCTTGTACCCGAACTGCTCCAGCTCTTCGCGCAGAACATCCCCAAGAATAAGGTCGTCATCTGCAATGAGAATATTTCCGATCCCCAACGCCGTTCCTCCTCAGCTGTTTAAGTTTCCGAACTAACGCATGAAAATGAACTGTTCTTTCGTACCTCTCTTACGCCTTTAGACCCGATTGACCGTCTAACATTCATTTAATCAAGAGCGGATAGAGAGCCCGACCTACATTATTTCTCACTTCACGAGTTGTTCTCCGATTGTCGGAGGACACCGAGGCATTCGCTCCCTGATAAAGGATCCCCACGTCGATCCGGCGTGCCGTACCATAATGTTTTCCATGAGCCGGGAACCATCGTACTGATGTCAGAACATTCCTGATGTGCTGTGTCAGCAACGAGTCAATTAGACTGGATCCGCCGTTTTGAAAACCGGGCGGTAGGAACTCATTGTCGAATGATAACTGCAGGGGATATCCCGTCACGTCTATTTCAAGCGTAACTAGATAAGGTCCCCACACATCAATCCTTCCGGAAATTGGTGAAAAATACAGTGCAGATTCGAGGGAGTCCCAGCCGATTGAGGGCAGGAGGGCTTCTTTATTTGTTCTCCCCTGAGACAATACCAATTGATGGGTGAATAGTGCTGTGGCAAGCATAAAGGCGAAAGTTCTGGCAGCGATTGACACCGTATACCTCCAGTTTTGTCTTCCGTGCAATGCAATGCAAAATAGAACTTTTTGTGCAAAAGGTCAAGTATTGTTATCGACAATATGTCCCGCGAAAACCCCTGCTTCCAGAATATTTTTTACGCATGATCATGAAACAGATGCTGACATTCTTCTTGCATCTTGCTTCTACATCCTGATATCTCACCTCCGGCCTCCCACTTTGAATATTCCCCTCTCGATGGTACATTATCCAAGATGCAAAGAGGTGATGAAATAGAGGTAACTGCTGACAATCTTTCGGGTGATGGAAAAGCCGTCGGCCGTATAGAAGGGATGGTCTGTTTTCTTGAGCATGCTGTTCCGGGTGATCTGGTGCGTGCGGTAGTTTGGAAAGTGAAGAAAAACTATGCCGAAGCACGCACAATAGAAATTGTGAAACCCTCTCCGTTGAGAACTTACCCCGATTGTAAGCATTTTGGTGTCTGTGGAGGTTGCCGATGGCAGAATTTATCGTATGAAGCGCAGTTGCGCTTTAAGCAACAACGGGTCATCGATGCATTTATGCATATCGGTGGTTTTGGGAATCCTGATGTGGCTTCAGTCATAGGCTGCCAATCCCCCTATTATTACCGGAACAAGATGGAGTTCACCTTCTCGAACCGGCGTTGGTTATCCGAAAGTGAACTGCACGAAGCGGCGGAGCATCCCGGCGATCTTTATCTCGGCTTGCATGTCCCCCAACGATGGGATAAGGTCGTCGATATCCAGGAGTGCAGACTTCAATCCGACATCAGCAACAGGATTCTCAACTCGATCAGAGACATGGCCCGTGAATTGAAGTGGGAGGCATATTCGACGGATTCTCACAGTGGGTATCTTCGGCACCTCGTTATCCGCCAGTCGAAAAGAACAGGCGACCTCATGGTAAATGTAGTTACAAATAACTCGAATCAGCCGGCAATGCAACGGCTCACCGAACTTTTGCTGTCACGCTTTCCCGAGATTACAACTGTTGTCAATAACATCACAACACGGAGATCGATGGTCGCTCTCGGCGAGGAGGAAGTTGTTTACCACGGAGACGGTATCATCCGCGAGCGTTTGGGGAACTTTGTGTTCACGATCTCAGCGAATTCGTTTTTTCAAACCAACACCGAACAGGCAGAAAAGCTGTACGCGACGGCCAGGGAATTCGCAGAATTATCAGATACCGATGTTGTATACGACCTCTACAGCGGGACCGGTTCCATAGCGATTTTTCTTTCGGACGCCGTGGATCGGGTCATTGGCATAGAAATGTCCCCGAGTGCGATCGCCGATGCGGAAAAGAACGCTGCGATGAACCATGTCTCGAACTGTACTTTCCTTCAGGGTGATCTGAAGGACAGGCTGACGCGGGATAGCGATTGGTTGACTCACCATCCAATGCCCACGGTCATCGTTGCGGATCCACCGCGAAGCGGGATGCATGAAAAAGTAGTCGAAAAAATCGTGGAGTTATCCCCCGGGAGAGTTGTGTATGTAAGCTGCAATCCATCGACGCAGGCGCGCGACGCAAAACTTCTTGCCTCGGGAGGTTATCGGCTTGTCAAGATTCAACCCGTCGATATGTTTCCACATACCGATCATATTGAAGCGGTGGCGCTTTTTGTGCGATGAGGTATCATGCGGGTTTCCTGCCGAGGTAAATCGTCGCGGTGCCGAACGTGAGTGAAATTGCCTGTACTTCCGTGAATCCCGCACTTTCCATAAGGGGGATGAATTCCTTCTGATCCGGGAAGTGGGCGATCGACTCGGGCAGATACCGGTACGCGGAATTATGTCTTGAAATAACTCGCCCGATTAACGGGAGGACCCGGTTTGAGTAGAACAGATAGCGGTGGCGGGGGAAAAACGATCGGGGTGTCGAAAGTTCCAGGATTGCACTGATTCCGCCCGGCTTAAGAACGCGGTGCATTTCTCTTAATGACCGTGATCTATCGCCAAAATTCCGTATACCGAATGCGACCATGGTGACGTCGAATGTGTTGCCGGCGAACGGCAGCGAAAGTGCGTCGCATGCAACGATTTCTACAGGAGCCGGGGGAGCGATTTTTTTTAGTTTTACCCTGAAGACGTCGAGCATCGTATCTGCGAAATCCGTAGCGATGATCCTGGCCGGCGTCAGGTTGAGGGCTTCAATCGCAAAATCCCCGCTGCCGCAAGCAATATCAAGAAATATCCCCCCTCGCTTTTCCCGGAGAAGAGTCATGGTCTTCTTTCGCCACCGGATATCGAACCCGAAACTAAGCAAATGGTTCAAACGATCATACGCCGGTGCGATGGCATTGAACATTGAACGGATTGCTGCGGGCTCATCGATAGGGGAATTGATGGGATCGTCGGTCTTCATCGCTGCACAATTTCTCTAAAATTGCTGAAAAGTGCAATTTCGCAAAATTTCTTGACTTTGGAGAGATTTTCTCCTATGTTCACAGAGTTTATGCGGAGCGTGCTTCGAGATAGCATCCTTATTTCGATCACGGTACTCGCCTTTGCCTTTGAATCCTCAGGAGGGACTTCCTCCAAAAGCGTCGTAGCGACGCGGATAGACGCGCCGCTTCATATTGACGGATTCCTGAATGAACCCGAGTGGCAATCGGCAGTGCCGTCGAGCGGTTTTACCCAGGCGGATCCGGAAGAAGGATCCCCCGAGACCGAACACACCACTGTGCGCGTGCTCTACGATAATAACGCGTTGTACGTGGGCGTGATGTGCTATGATAAAGAGCCGGGTAAGATTGTCAGCCAGCTCACACGCCGTGACCGGACAGGACAATCAGACAGATTCTCCGTCATTATCGACTCTTATCATGATCACAGTACCGCGTTCCTGTTTAGCGGAACTGTCTCCGGCGTTCAATCCGACGGCTTTCTATCCCAGGACGGCCGATTCTACGATATCCAGTGGGATGCCGTGTGGGAATTCAACGCACAGATTGTTGACAGCGGCTGGTCGGGCGAGTTCAAGATTCCCTATAATGCCCTGCGGTTCTCGGACCAGGACAGTGAATATGTCTGGGGCATCAATTTCAGAAGATATCTCTCGCGTAAACAGGAAACGGATGAATGGGTCATGGTTCCCCGGAGTGAACTTGCCATTGGCGTGATTTCCTCCGTCTCCGGGATGGGACATCTGTCGGGCATTCGCGATATACACCCTCCGCTGCATCTTGACCTTCTTCCGTATGTCGTTCCCAGGCAAAACTTCTTTTCCCAACCCTCTCCGTTCCCGCTTCAAAAAGAGTTTAAAGGAGACGCCGGCATTGACATCAAGTATGGAGTGACGAATAACTATACGCTCGACCTTGCGATTAATCCGGATTTCGGACAAGTCGAAGTTGATCAGGCAATTCTTAACCTCACCGTCTTTGAAACGTTCTATCCTGAGAAACGGCCCCTCTTCCTCGAAGGTTCACACATCTTTTCGTTTGGTAATGATTTTACAAGCGACCAGTTGTATCTCTTCTACTCACGCAGGATAGGTCAGACGCTTGCTCCATCACCAGATTCCGGCTTTGCGTTTACCCAGAATCCACAGGTAACGAGGATTCTTGGTGCCCTGAAGTTCACGGGAAAGACTGATAATGGTTTGTCGCTTGGGGTGATTTCCGCACTTACTGACAAGGAAGAAGGAATCGAAGAAAATCTTTCGGGGTCGGTTAGGAATACAATTCTCTTCCAACCCACGGCGAATTACTCAGTTGTACGCTTGAAACAGGATGTGTGGGAAAATTCGTTCGTCGGCATGATGGCGACCGGAACTATGAAAGACGAGGTGACGCCCGCCTATTCCGCTGGTGCGGATTGGAATCTCAGATTTCTGGAGAATCAATGGGCATTCGATGGCTATGTCGCGGGATCGCAGGCGGTTTCACCGCTGGTGAATTCAAACGCGAACCGGGTGACAGGATCAGCCGGAAAGTTTACACTTGGAAAAGTGGAAGCTGAACATTGGGTGTACTTTACCGATTACAGCTTTTCAACACGGAAATTCTGGATTAACGATTTAGGCTTTTACGGACAACCGCTGGATCATGGAGGGTACTCGCAACTTTCATACAAAGAGAATTTTGCCGGGGAGCCTCTCCGGAGATATTCGCTCAGTGTCGATGGCGATTACCGCTGGGATTGGGAAGGAGCACGTACGCTTCAGAGGCTTGAGTTGACTTTCATTGCCGATTTAAGAAATTTCTGGTCAGTCCAGACCAGTTACCTCCATCTCTTTCCCGCCTTCGACGATGTTAATCAGGGAATCATTGGACTTTACCAACGACCGGCGGGGGAATTATTCAAATTTCTTCTGCAAACCGACAGCCGTGATCCGGTGATACTTTCACTGACGGGTAATTACCAGATTTCTGCCAAGGGTGCTCACGTATTTTCCTCCGACGCGGCATTCACTCTTCGGCCAAACAGCTGGATGGAGTTTTCGCCGGAGCTCAATTTTGAACGGGTGCGGAGCCAGGAGGGTTGGGTGTTCAATTATGTAAATTATGTTGGATACTACACGGACGATGGAAAGAACCTCTTCGCCGATCTGGATGTTGACTCATACAACTTCTCCCTCCGGGGCACGATCACGTTTCATCGCAATGTGAGTCTTCAATTCTTTACGCAGGTCTATCTCACAAAAGGCCAATATACGGGATTCCGAAAACTCCTCTCCTCTAATGAACTGCCGGAATATGATTTTCTTCATTCGACCTCCTACCAAAATCCGGATTTCAATCAGAAAATCATTAACGCAAACATTGTGCTGCGCTGGGAATATCTCCCCGGAAGTACCTTTTACCTGGTATGGACTCAGGCCCGTTCAGGCGACAATGGAATCTTTGACAGGACTATTGGCCAGAATTTTTCTGACGCTTTCCGGCTCCCGATGGATAATGTCATTCTTGCGAAAGTAACATACCTCCTGAGTCTGTAGTCGGCCTCCCGCAATTTTGGCGATTTTCGCCTCTTCTCATTCAGAATTAACCATCTGAACGAAATCGGGGTTCATCCGTACAATAAAACAGGTCAACCAAATCCCTTAATTCACTGTCTAATAAGTAAATCCGCGATGGGAATGCCCCACATGGGTGCAGTTGATGAGCCCCAACTGATATCTCTGGCGCGAAGCGGTGATCAGAACGCGTTCTGCACCCTTGTAGAGCGATACATGAAGCAAGCGTATAACATCGCCTATGGATATGTCCAAAATCATGACGACGCGGCTGACATTGCGCAGGAATCGTTCGTCCGGGTATTCCGGTCGATTCGTTCTTTCCGGGGAGACGCCGGGTTTGGTACGTGGTTATACCGAATCGTAACTAACCTTGCCTTGAACCGGATCAAGAAAAGATCACAAAAAGCTGCACGCGAGATCCCGATTGAAGAGTCGGGACATGCTTCAGCTGCGACGCTGCCGGATTTCGGCAACTCCGGACAGTCGGAATTGCTCGAGCGCGCGCTGCATGAATTGCCGACCCTTCAGAGAGCCGCAGTCATCCTGCGCCATCTTAATGGGTTCTCGACACGAGAAGTTAGCCGGATCCTCAGGTGCTCTGAAGGAACCGTCAAGACGCATCTTCATCGCGGTCTGAAAAAATTGAAATCGAAACTGGAGTTCATGAATAATGAGTAACTTTTTCACTCATCGCCGCGTTCGGCGTTTGTTGTATGAATATGTCCGGAAGGAGTTATCGTCGGGACAGATGGACATGGTCGAAGCTCATCTGAGGCACTGCCCTGGTTGTTCGGCAGAGGCGGATGAGATCCGAAGCGCAATCCAAATTATCCCCTCGAGAGGCTTTGATCCTGCTTCAGAGCAGCCGCCCGAGTTCTGGAAGGCTTTTGCCGAAAATGTTCGGGAGCAGATGGGTGCCCCGAAGAGGCACAAGGTGCCGACGTTCAGGGAAGAATGGGATGTTCTCCTGTCTCTCCTGGTTGCCCGCCAGCGTTGGGTTGTCGGGCTGAGCGGTGCTGTCGCAGTTATCGTCGCCACGCTGATACTCTACACTCCGGTCCGTAATCCGGTCCAGCCCCCTGCGCCTTTGTCCGTTCAGACAAACACCCCTCAAGCCACACAACCGCAGGCAGATTACATGCAGGTTAAGACGAGGATGGGTGACTATTTCCGTAAGTCCCGCACGCTCCTGGTAGGTATCAGCAACATGAAAGTGCAGCGGGATCAACCCCTGGATCTTTCTGTTGAACAACAGCTCTCACGCCAGCTTGTCCATGAAGCTGGCTATTTGAAACAACAACCGCTCGATGTCCGTTCAGCCAAAGTTGTGAGCGATGTTGAACGGGTACTGATCGAACTTGCAAATATTCAGAAGGATCACCGGCCCCCGAATGTCGAGCTCATCAGGTCAGGGATTCATCAGGAAAACCTTCTGTTTAAAATCCGTATGGCTGAGACGATGTACGATTCAGTATACACCGGCGGCGGGTCATTTTCCAGGAGGAAGTGAACCGTGCTTGCCTTAGTCTTCATAACGGGAGTTGTCCTATCCCTGCCGGCGGGTTGTCCCGTTCCTGTGGATTGCGTCACCGGGAACATATCGGATCAAGGTCACATCTTTGTGCAGGAACCGGCACTGTTGTGTTATGCCGGTGGCGATGATCCCCAGGTCGACCGCCAGGCGCCCGGATTTGAGCTCTATCAGGAAGGCTACCATTTTGTTCTCGACGAACGATGGCGCGAAGCCGAGCAGAAATTTCAGGCGTTTATAAAAAAATACCCGCGCAGCCAATATCTCGACGATGCGCAGTACTGGTCGGCATACGCATTGAAGCACATCGACAGGAAAAGCGCGGTGAAAGCATACGTCAGGTTCATTGCGGATTTTCCGGAGAGCCGGTATTATGATGATGCTGTCGCAGACCTGACGGAGCTGAGCAAAGACCATCCGATAGTTGTTGCGAAATACCTGGGCGGAAGGGGAATGCGGATTTATATGAAAATGAAGGAGACCGAATTACCGCTTGACTCGCTCGGTGCTGAAATCCACGGCCGGATGGACAGCGTGCTTATCGAACAAATAGATGTGTCAAAGAGCATGGCGAAAAGAGTTGGACATCCACCGACCCAACCGCCAATGTCGGAAAAATCCCTCGAAGCCCTGTCCCATGCTATCGACAACCTGCGGATGCCGCCCGTCGTTGCCCCTTTCCCGCCGTTGGACATCGACCAGCGGCTTGACAATGCAACCCGGCTGAGAATAGAGGCGCTGAGAGCCCTGGGTGACTCCAGAGAAGATTCCGGCGCATTTAACGCGGTCCGGTCCATAGCACTTAACCGGTCGGATGCCAAACCACTGCGCCTGGCAGCAATGGAGGAATTATCCCAAATGCATGTCACCGATCCGCTCCCGATCCTCGTGGAAATTATTAAGCGTGATACCGATGATGACATTCAAAATTGTGCCATAAACCAGATAGGAATGATGACCCGGGATAAGAATCGTTCCGTAGAGACCCTGATTAACCTGTTCGATGCGATACCTCCGGCAAAAGTGGATCGGCGCGAAGAAATTTTCTTCTCGATTGCGGAAGTGGGCAACGATCGGGCCGTCGATTTTCTCAGCCGGGTCGCCCGGAACGATCAAAATTACGATCTTCGCAGTCAGGCAATTTACTACCTGGGAAGCATCGGAACTCCTAAAGCCCACAAAGCTCTTCTCGAAATCCTGCAAAAATAGCACCTTCGTGCTCTTTATTAATATAGGCAGTATGCTGGCGTTGCAATAATCCCGCCGTGCGGGTCAATGCTCAAAAAGTCCGGTCCGCCCTATCTCCGCAGCTGGACAAAGATGGGAAAAATCATCAAATTGGCCATTGCGGATCTATTACAACCTTTTTTTAATCCTCAAGTCTAATATTCACAAGGACAAGGAATAATTCCTGAACCCAATGATGCCGTCAGACATCGAGCTCGTGGAATCTGCGAGAAGCGGTGATGTGCATGCGTTCGAACAATTGGTTCACCGGTACGATACAAATGTACTGAGCCTCGCTGCCCGATTTGGTAATTCGAACGAAGATGCCAAAGACATTTACCAGGAAGTGTTTCTCCGGGTTTTCAGAAACCTCCACCGATTTGAGGGCCGGAGCGAGTTTTCCACGTGGCTCTACCGGATAACGACAAATGTGTGTCTGACCTTTCGTTCACAAAAGCGAAAAGATCACCTGGCGACATCTGAGTATAATGATGACGATCATCGAGCGGCTGCGGATGGAGGGCCAATGAGTGGCGGTGTTCTAAGACCGGATCATCATGCTGAGAGCAGAGAAATTTCGGCCCGGATTTCAAAAGCACTCGAGCGCTTGTCGCCGCAGCAGAAGCTGGTCTTTGTTATGAAACATTATGAAGGATATAAGTTGAGGGAGATTGCCCGATTGATGGGATGTGCCGAGGGGACGGTGAAACGCTACATGTTTGCAGCGACAAGGAGGATGCGCGTGCACCTGTACGATTTGAAGGAGATATTGTCATGAGTCATCATCGATGGAAAGAAATGATTGAGTTGTCAATGTTCCATGAACTTGGTGAGGAAAAGGAGCGATTGCTCAGGGAACACATTGCGGGATGTGAAGAGTGTCAGAAAGAAGAATCCCGGCTGCGGGAATTTCAGCGGATGCTCAGCAGCTCTATGCCGGACGCGGTAGATCAGGGTCTCCTCCGGGAGGCAAGAGAACAGCTTCATCGGTCGCTGACTATCGTTCAGGGTTCCGGCAGTGTGCTCGATCGTGCAAGAGATTTCCTGCTGGGCGGATTGCGGCCGGGGCTCAGACTGGCGACCATCGGATCAGCGACATTTATTGTGGGAATGGCAGTTTCGTATGGTATTTTCCATCGTGCAGCTCAAAACAGCAGCCTCCAGGATATCCAGAATGGTTCAATTATTGCTGCGGGTGACTCCCGAATCTCCAACGTCAGGTTTTTGAATGCAGACGGCTCCAACGGTGATGTTGAATTCACGTTCGAAACGGTGCGCCCTGTCAGAATGAAAGGAAATATCCGTGACCCTCAGATTGAAAAGGTTCTCGCCTATGCCATTCTCAATGAAGACAATCCGGGGGTTCGCCTGCAATCGATTAACGCCGTTGCCGCGCAACGGCCGGGCGATAATGAAGTAAAGAAGGCGCTTATTTCTGCGTTGCGGATCGACAAGAACGCCGGCGTGCGCAGAGAATCTCTGCGCGCCCTCCAGAATTTTCCGATGGATAACGATATCAAAGATGCAATCCTGTATGTCCTGAACCATGACGGTAATCCGGGCATGCGCGTGGCCGCAATCAATCTCCTGGATTCATTGCGTGAAAGGAGTGTTATCCCGAATAAGGACTTGCTGGAAGCTTTTGAAAAAACTGTACAAACCGATCAGAATAACTATATCCGACTCCGCGCGAAAGCGGCAATTGAGGAGATACGCCAATGAAAAACAAACCTGGTATTATCATTATATCCCTTGTCTTCAGTTTCATGCTCACACAGTTACTGTTTGGGGCTGAAAATGGTAAGTCCGAGACAAAATCGTTCAGCGTTAAAAAAGGAGGTCTGCTAAAAGTTAACTTACAGGGCGGGGACATTCACCTTACAGCGTGGGATAAGGCTGAAGTGGTGGTGTCGACGCGGGAGAGCGACGAAGATGAAGACGAAGGGATCACTGTCAAGCAGTCCGGCAATACCATCACCGTCAGGACTGATGAGGAATCGGACTGGTACAATAACATGAGGCTCGACATCTCTCTCCCGAAAGAGTTTGATGTCGAACTTTATACATCTCAGGGGAACATCACCATCGACGGCGCCATGACCGGAAAGTTGACCGGATCGACATCCGGAGGGGATGTGCGGCTCGGCGATGTGACTGGTACTGTGGAAATGACCACTTCCGGCGGAGATATCCGGGCAGGCAATATTAAAGGTGATCTTACCGTGAAGACTTCCGGAGGTGACATCGCTGCCGGTTCTGTGGATGGTACAGCCGATGTGAACACTTCCGGAGGTAATATCAGGATCAAGGATGTTACTAAAACCCTCTGGGCGAGAACCGCGGGCGGAGACGTGGAAGCCGGCGACATCGGAGGTGATCTCACAGTATCGACCGCAGGTGGAAATATTACGGTTGGGAAGGTGGCAACAGCAGCCTCTTTATCCACGGCTGGGGGAGATATTGATCTCGATGGCGCGAATGGGCATGTGAAGGCAAAAACCGCCGGAGGCAATTTGCAGCTCTATGGGATTACCGGCTCGGTGGATGGAAAAACGTCAGGCGGCGATGTGGAGGTGGAACTGACTCCTAAGGGAACAGATCCGTCACGCCTCCAGACCGCAGGCGGAACTGTCAGCTTTTATATCCCGGAAAACGCAAAGGCGACAATTGCCGCTACGATACGTTTACAGGGCGGCTGGAGACATGCGAAAAATGATTATCACATTCACTCCGCGTTCAAGGCAGACGAGTATGTGACCGACCCCGATGAGCATGAAATCCGGGCAACGTATTCATTAAATGGCGGCGGTCCCAGAATCACACTTGAAACAGTCAACGCCGATATCGAAATCGGAAAGCTGGGAAGCCATATCAGAAAATCCTCTGATGAATAAGGCGCGCGGGAGGTGAATTTTCAGCGCGGTTTTTCACACGTCGTAAAATAAAAAGGCGGCCGGCTGTTAGGCCGGTCGCCGTCCGTTTGCTCATCGTATCGCCTTCAATTACCATCGTCCTCTAGGATGTCGCGCACCTTGATCTTTGCCTTGTTGTGGTGGAACTCTGCCTTGTCGTGGTTTTTCTCCCATGGGGTTTCTCAAACCGGGTTGACGTGGGTTGTTCGGCCGCGGGCGGACAAACGTTCCATTGCCCGGCTGCACATTTCGCGGAGGCCGATTCAACTTTTCTGGGGGAGGATTGTTTCTCCGCGGATTTTCGGATCTTGGTACGAAAACCGGGTTACGACCGGGTGCCGGCTGTGCAGAAGGGCGCCTGATATTCGAGCCCTCATTCCGATCTTTCCTGGGACCAAAAAAAGTGCGGGAATCACTCTCGATGGAGCGTGTGCGATTTTGGCGCCGTTCGCGTACCGATTGGTCGAAATCGGTGGCGATGGGTCGCTTTGATTGTTCAACATTCTGCGGTCTGTTCATGTCGTCGCGCAGCCGTCCCTGAAGATTGGGGCGGAACGCTTCGATCCGGTCCCGATCCCCGTTCCGAATTACTCGTTCGCCCTCTCCGGATGATCGATCAATTATTTCGGCAGTTCTGATCCGGACGTTCCCGCGCCGTTCAATTGTTGTCATGTCTATACCTCTGTTCACGACGCGGTTATCGGAGTATCCGATGTTTGCACCAGTGCGCGTATTCCCAAAAATGCGGCTGGTCCGGTCGGCTGGCTGGACATACTCGTTGACTCTGTCAGAACCAAAATTATGGTACGTCACAAAATTCCAATAATGCGAGGGTGCTTCCCAGTGATGCGTATATGCAATGCCGACCCCGACAGTGAATGTGGCGTAGGGCGGCAATGGAGCCCATCCGACATAGTCATCATTATACCGCCATTCCACCCACGCGGGTCCCCATGTTTCGTCAGGTATCCAGATCCATCCATAATAATCATCATAGTACCACCGGCCATAATGGAATGTCGCCCATCCGAATGGTTCGTACGACACCCAATACCAGCCGCAATCGGACCATTCCCATCGGCCATTGAGGTAGGGTCTCCAACCATGTGCCATATGAGCCGGTCGCCAAACATATCCAAGGTTGCACTGGACCCAGCTCCCGTAAGGGGAGAGTGACGAGTAGAACACGCCATAACTGACTCCCGCATCTGAACGGGCCGGGAGCGCAAACAGAAGAGCTAATAGAGAAACAAAGAATATTTTTTTCATATCGTGACTCCGACTATTATAGGGCTCACAAAGAGCGCCATTTTCAAGGATACAAGCATTATGCCACAAAATGTTTGAAATTTCATAGGTATTTGAATCGAATTTGCAGGTACTGTCTAAAAAAGGGGTCATGCAGTAGGATAATGAGCACAACACGCAACGCTGTGATCCCGGCTCTTGACTTTCTACCTGCCAACGTATACATTGCAATACACGCGAGTCCCCTCCTTTGACTTCGCTGAAATAAACTTAACCACAAAACTTTGAATCCAGGGGCCTGTGCCTTACCGGCTGATATTATTGTCGATCCTCGTGGTATCTCTGTTGCTCCCCCTGACGGCGCGCCCGCGGCACGCCCGTCCGGGCGGAGATGACGCGTACGCTGAATTTATTCGGGACCTGCATAACCAGCTCCCGGGGCATCGTGCCTCATTTGTCTATCCCACGGAAAATGACCTGCAGGAGTGGTCGAAAATTCCATGGCTGCTGCGATTTAACCATCTCGATAGCTGCCGCGCAATCCTCCATAAATACAACTATGGTGTTCGCCAGATCTTTGATCCGGTTTCGGGAGAGAATTATAGTGTTGTGTGTGAGAATTATCCGATCCGTCATAACTGGGGTACATATTTTTATAACCACGGCAGTACAAAACGGCTTGCTATCCATGTCCTTCGACCGGTAGATGAATTGAACACCCTGCAGATGGGATCGGAAATGTTCCGGCGGCTCGGAGCAGAATGGTTGTTTGTGGACGGTGCGCAAAAAGTTTCATTGCAGGAAAGCAAGGGCCGATTTTCTCCCGTAAAGAAGACGATCTTTTCCCGCTGGCATGAGATACTTGCTGACCTGACCCGCCTGACTGTGTCGGTCAGGGGATTTCCTGCGAGCGTGCGAATCCGGCCTGATATCGTCTTAAGCAATGGTTGTACGATGGATCAACAATGGGGAATATCCCAGATCAGCATGGACTTCCGGGACAGCCTGCGCACCGCCGGATTTGACTGCATCCTCGCAATGTACGATTCCGGTTACGCCAACCTCGCAGGTGGCTCCAGTCGGGAGGGGATATTCTCAAACGATAGCGTTGGCTTCGGACATTGGCTGAACCTCGAGCTTTCTGTGGGTTTGAGGACTAGCTCTGCACAGATGAGACGATTCATTGGGGTTGTCGACCACGCACTTGAAATCACTGGAAAGAAAGTGTCTCAGGAAGTCAACCGCGCCTTTGGACTCGTTTCCCCTCGTGTTGTGCGGCTGGATGCACAGCATCGTATGCTGTTCCCTTCAGCGGACGAGGGATCGTACAGGATCGTTTCATTCAATCCGAAACAGAATAAACACGATACGATCGACGTCCAGATGGGAAGCTGGCTCGACCTCGTGAGAGCGGGCGGCTCGGAAATTTCAACCAATATCGATACTTCAGGCAAGCTGCTTGACCGTGCGAGAAACCAGGCGGCAAAAGGTGGAACAAAGAGCGGTATCGTGGTCTTAGCCGAACCTGTTTTGGGTGATACTTCACGCAATTTAGAAAATGAGTCTGCCGACGAAGAACCGATCCAAACTCATCGCATTCCGCTTCAGAAGGTTCCCGTTCCTGAGTATGTTCCAGAAATTGCGTCTCCACAAACAGCATTCACGTGGAATGGCATTCTCCCGGCAAAAGGCGAGCCGCCGATCCCGTTCTTCGCAATGGTCGCGAATAAACGTGAGCGGGATGACGAGCAGTCAGTAACAGAGTTTCTTATCCCACTTCTTCACCGGTCAGCTCGTGAGGAATCAGAGCCGATCATCGGGGTGCAGATGAATTCTATCCTGGTCAATGAGATCGCGCGCCTCGTAGCTCAACACCGGATAGAACAGCACGAAATCGGTCTGGTTGCCGAGCAGGATCCCCGCGGCGATTACTACCTGAGACTCATCCCAAGCTATGCCCCTGCAAAGAAACTGCACGACGAACTCGCGAGGCAGTTCTAACCCCGGAGGATCTTCCACCGGTCTTCAATCCGGTTCCACATTTTATCAATGGTGCCCGTGACGATCAGGATCTCCGCGGGAGTTTATGGCGGTGCGAGCTTTTTTCTCCCTTTTTTGATATATTTGTGACAGCTTCGTTTCTGTCACCCAACTAATAATTGATGGATTACATTTAATGACCACGAAAGCTCCTTCGGCTGTGCAGCCATCCCCCGCGACTTCCCTTGAAAGCATCGCTTACACAAGCGTCTCGACAATTCCTACACAGGAGCCCAATGACCGCAACCGGCTCGGCTTTCACGTCTGGCGATTCCTTAAATTACGGCAGGGCACCCTCGAACAGGCTGTGGAAGAATCAGGGTCGCGCTTGCTCATTTCGCACCCCGAAGCTGTAAAAATTATTCAAGATTCTCTTAAGCAGCAGGGAATCTCCCTCTAAACCCGACTTTTCGTTTTATCCGGAATTGTCTTGGGTAATTTCAGGAACCCGGTTCACTTACGTCAATAAATCTCTTCCATAAAAGAGATGATCCCATGACTGTTCATCGGTCTGTTTACAGAAGGATCATCCTTTTATCCTCTCTTTCGGCTCTGTTATATCTCACCCTTTGGTCAGGCTTTCTCCCGAGGATTGTTCTTTTTGTATTTGTTTCGCTTCTCACTTCAGGGCTCTATTGCATAATGGCGTGGATGATCTGCAGGGACGAAGAGGATTATTCCACCAACGTTCTGATATGGATCGTCGTCGTCTCGGTCGCATTTCGACTGATGCTCGTCGCGCTCGAGCCGATCGGTTCGGATGATGTCTATCGCTATATTTGGGACGGAAAGGTGCAAGCGGCGGGCAAAGATCCATACCTCTTTGAACCCTCCAACCCGTCATTACAGCCGCTGCATACGGGCATGCTGCCCGCGAAAATCAACTTTCCATCTATGAAGACAGGATATCCTCCATTTGCGGAATGGGCATTCGCACTTGTCTATCTCCTTGCAGGGGAAAGCGTTGTGGGATACAAAATTGCTTTTCTCGTCATCGAGCTTGTATCAATCGGACTGCTGTTTATCCTTCTGAAGGGGTCGAAGAGGCCATTGAAGTACCTTGCGCTGTATGTGCTTTGCCCGCTGCCGATTCTCCAGTTCGCGCTCGAGGGACATTGCGATGTTCTGGTTTTCCCTTTTCTTCTCGGTCTGATCTTACTCTGGAAGGGAGGAATTTTCGCGAGGTTCTTGTCGTATTGCTCTGCGGGGTTTGCGATTCTTGCAAAAATCTATCCGGTGATTTTTCTGCCAGCTATGCTTGTGGGCGAAAAGAAAGTCAACTGGCGTGTTGCTCTGCTCATACCCGTTGTTATTGTCGGCGGAGCATATCTCCCGTACTGGCTCAAAAGCAGCTTCCCATTTGAATCGCTGAAGGTATTCTCGTTGAACTGGGCGGCGAATGGATTATTGTTTGAGGGAGTTTACGCCCTTTTGCAGAATAACCAGATTGCCCACATCATTGTGATGATTCTTCTTGCCTGTTGGATCGGTCTCATTCTCATGAGAAATTTGTCGCTCGAGCAGAGGATCTTCGAGATTACACTCGGGTTTTTCATTTTTTCCTCGACGGTTCATCCTTGGTATGGGACAGTCGTTGCCGTCATGCTTCCGATTCTCCCCAGGAAAAGTGGTATCGTCTTCGTGGCACTTCTGAGTCTTGCTACAATCACGCTGATACCATATGTGATGAACGGGATCTGGAGACAATCATTCCTGGTGATGGCGTTGGAATACATTCCTGTGTACGTACTCCTCGCGCTCGAGATGGCAGACGGAAGATGGGAAAGGATGAACGGGAAAAGGACAAGTATTCCGACCACAAGTTCTTAGTCTGCAACACATCCGGTTAAAAGACAATCCGGAAACCTTGGAAGACGACGTTCCATCCCCACTCCCCGAACCGTAATTTCAAATGCTGCTTTTTAACAACTCATCGCAGTTGTTAGGAACTGGGTGGCAGTTCTCCCTGCTCTAAGTTATCAGCTTGCCATTCCGTCAAAAGAACGTATAACTCAATCCCAGCGCGATGGTTTCCTTGATTTGTGTGCGCGGCGTAATGGCTCGTTCATTTATGACCTGGACACTGGCGATTGTAGTGACATATTTGCTGACTTTTGCAGTGAGTGTCGCATTTCCCCTCACGATGATTTGATCCATTGTTTTGAATGGGCCAAACAGTGCGAGTTGAGAAGTGAGAAGAAGGTTATCGTCAAGGTGCCATTCGATGTCTG
Organism: Bacteroidota bacterium; assembly: GCA_033852415.1. Lineage (GTDB taxonomy): Bacteria > Bacteroidota > Ignavibacteria > UBA10030 > SZUA-254 > DATKPE01. Next base: position 111 of record JAWOMQ010000135.1, on the reverse strand, counting down.
TGACAGACTCGAGACCGCCCTCGATCTTGGAGCGCTCGATCTCAGTCGTCTTCGGGTCGTCGCTGTATTGGTTAAAGTCGTTCGTGAGAATCTCCCTGACGCCGACGCCTA
>JAWOMQ010000131.1:0-2924 GCA_033852415.1 Bacteroidota bacterium | reverse complement strand
TATACGGCACCAATTGTGTCCAGACCGTTCGGTGCGATCGTCTCAGCACCAACATAAAGGTCAAGCTTTGAGTTCTGGGCAATAGCAGTCGGATGCAATATCGATTTCCTCGAAAGCACCGACCCGCCAGCATCCAGAATGATCACCTCATTTTTATCATGATCGCATACATAAACCAGCTGGTCGTTCCCGATCATGACGCCGCGGGGGCTCTCCAAACCGGATGCAGACCACGGCGGGAACACCTCAACGTAGGTCGTATCAGTAGGATTGATGGGGGCTGTCTTGCTCGGGAGCGAAGAAATATCAAACCGATGCTCACAGCCGGGGGCAATGAGGAATAGGTATAAGATCAGGACCGCAAAAAAGAGAAAGTGTTTGATCATATCAATACGAGAGCCCCACAGAGATCCTATGAACGCTCCCGAGAGCATTGAAATTGGCATACGCATAATCCACGTGTATTTCCGAAAATGGTGTGGGAATGGCAACTCCGGCTCCCGCCATGAAATCCGCGGTGCCAGTATTGTCCGCGCCGAGAAGACGTTCACCGATGGTTCGTTTGATTCCCGTACGAAGCCAGAGCCAACGTTGCCATTGATATTCGATCCCGAAATGAAGATTTTCGGAATTGTCATTCGGATGGTTCAATTCAAGAGAAGTTGTGATGTGTTCGTGGTCGTCTTCGAACGGTTCCATTGCAAAGCCGATCTTAAATTGCGTGGGCGGAGAAAATGACTGAAATTCAGAGACTGTTTGACCGTTAAGCTCGGTCACAGTCCCCGATGGAGATACATCTGCTCCGAAGTTAGTGACAACGACGGCAAAGCGGGATGAACCCAGTCCGGTCCAGTAGTAGGTGCCCAGGTCAAAGAGAACTCCGCGCATCTTTAAAATGTCCAGCGTTTCTTCAACGTACCTGCCTGTGATCCCAAAACTGAACTGGTCGGTCATTTTGCGCGCGAAGGTCAGGCCGACCGCCACATCGCCGAATGAAAAATAATTGCCGGTTCCGAACGGCTGTGTTTCCGTAGTTACGGGCATGTCGGGCATATGGAGAGAAATAACCGAGAGCCCGATTGCGTCGCCGTTGCCGAAGTGGTGCGCTATTCCCAGGAATTCATGTTTTATGTCGATGACATATTCAGCATGCGCGAAAACGACCTGGTCATCGTTGAATTGTGCAAGCCCGGCTGGGTTCCAGTAAAGCGTGGATGCATCGTTGGCGATGGCCACATATGTTTCGCCCAATCCTTCCGCCCGGGCGCCGGCGCCAATCTTAAGAAACTGGAACGCTGAAATGCCTGCCCGCTGCCCTCCAAGGTTTGGGATCAATTGTGCGTATCCCGTCGTCAGAAGCAGGGAGCTGGCAACCAGGATGGCCAGCGGCAAGAAAGTTATTCTTTTCAAATGTGTCGTCATTTAGAATGAATATGCAAGACCAAGTTTATATGTTCTCGGTGTCAGGTACCGCGACGGATCATACGGAAATGGTGAGACGGGATACGACAGATCGGGATAGAGAGGATCGTTTACGCTTGAAGGATACTGTGTCGGATCACCGTATTGATATGCACGCCCTGTCACTGGATTGATGATTTGTGAATTCAGCCTGTTAAACAGGTTCTCGACCTCGAGTGAGAGCACAACTTTGCCAATTCCGATATCTATGTTTTTTTCGAAATTCAGGTCTACGTAGAACCACGGATCGGCAACGGAAGCATAGAGATGATTATAATCCGGCACGTATTCCGGCCTTCCATTGCTTGGGTCATAGCCGTAAAAAAGTTGAGGCGTGTAGCGCATGCCTGATTCGTAAAAAATGCGGATGAATAAATTATAATCATCCAGAAATCCCTTCCCGAAACCGAAAATCGGCTCATTCTTCTTGCTGTTAAGGTTCAGATTGGCACTCAGCTGAAGAGGCCTGTCGAAAACCATCGGGCTCTCTTTGATATTTTCGTCCAATCCCAGCGCAATATTGTACTGGGCCTCGTTAGCGGATGAACTCTTCCCGGTTGCGATGGAGTATGAACCTGAAAGAGTGGCTGAAAACCACCGGGCGAGACGTGTTTTGTACTCCACTTCCACCCCTCGCGTCCTGCTATAATCCTGGTTGATATAGGTCGTATAGCTGCTTGAGAACCGAGAACTTACATTCTGGATCGTTTTCGCAGTAATGTAGTCGAAGATATCCTTGTAATACGCAGTGACCGTGAGAACATCGTTGCCGCTCAATTGATTGCGCAGCCCGAGTTCATAGGAAACAGTTGTTTCTGGATTGAGGTCCGGGTTTCCGATTGTCTGTGACGTTGATCGCGCTCCTGACTGAACGAGATCTTCATAAACGAACTGCGGCCGCGGAAGCTTCGAGAAATGTCCGTACGAGAAAAACAAGGTTTGATTATCCGAAACTGGATGAGACACCCCCAGCCGGGGACTCAGACGGGCCTTCATCGAGTGGCCGAAAATATGATACGTGTCGGAATTATAGAGATCCCGAATGGTGGGAGAGACATTTGTTACACTCGACGGCAGTGAAAGAACCGAATCGACATAGCTCCCGGGGAACCAATAATCCATTCTCAACCCAAAATTGAGAATCATTCCCTTAACGGTAAGATTGTCCTGCGCGTAAAACGCACCCTGTGCCGGATTGACAACAAAAATATCATTATTCAGACCGAGGGGTTTATACCACGGGTCGAGTATGTCGATCATTTGCATAGTTTGGAAACGCATCTCGACACCGGTTTTGAATTTGTTCTTCTCCGTGAAATTGTTGGTCAGGTCGCCTTTGAAAGTGAATTCCCGCAGGTAATGGTCCCGCCAGGTGAACGCATTTCCGATATCGTAAAATCCATCCCCCGGAATCACATTAATCGTATCATGGGTCTTATTGTAAAATTGTATTGGGTAGGTGA
>JAWOMQ010000141.1:0-4239 GCA_033852415.1 Bacteroidota bacterium | reverse complement strand
AGAGCTGTAACAACCAGGTTGAAATACCGCGAGGATGGAGAGGAGATGGGTAACCGTGCGATGCAACAGGAGCTGGCGTGGGGATTTGCGTACGTGCCTGCACTGTGTGCCAGGCTAAAGTATTATGAGGAACACCGCGATAAGTATCCGACCTTTGTCGATTTCTATCCTGATATAATTGCGCTCTTCCGGTCCTTGAAGGAGCAAAACCTGGGTGATGCATTTTATAAGATTCCATTTGCAGGCCCAATCAATGCTGCATCTTCGCAAGGTGAAAACCTGGCGTTCATCGTACCAACCCATGAGTCGGACACCGTTGCGGAGCAGAAACTCTATGAGTACGTTCGGAAAGTGCGGGATCGTTTCCATGCTGATGCAAAAATAATTTATGATGATGATGCACTGAAAAACAACCTGGACACCACGCCGTTAATGATTTATGGTACGATAGAAGGAAACTCCTGGTTATCAAATCATCGCGCTGTCATGCCGTTCCAAATTGATACAGGGAAAATTGTCGCGGATTCGGTGTACACGGGCAAAGAATTGCGATTCATCACAGCGCTGCCCCATCCCGCTGATTCAACGCTTGGAATAGTTATCTATACTGCGCAATCAATTACGGACATAATTGGTATCAATGCCGTTTTCCATGGACCGACAGATTACGTTGTGGCAAAAGGGGACAAAGTTTTGAAGGCGGGAATCTACAAAAAAGTGAATGGGGTTTGGAAGTTCCGATGACGATGAAACTGCAACTACTGTTATAGCTTGACCCGAAATCAGACTGTAAGCATCCCTATGGAGGATACGCAGGCGGAGTGATTTATTCAAAGAGCATCCGTACCGTCAGAAATCGTACTTATTTCGGCAAAGGTGTTTATTTTCTCGACCTCCGGGAGATAGGTTCACCAGGGGAAAGGTCTAAACAATATCGCAGCTCCGTCGATACGGCCACAACATTCATCAACGGATTCGGGAAGAAAGACTCAGATGAGAATCATACGCTACGAAAGATAATGGGAAGTCACCACAGACCTTGTGTGATAATTGCGGCAAAACTCAGAATAGATTATACAAACATCACGATCGACACATGATCAAGATTATTCTTGCCTCAGCGATCTTATCCGCTAATTCGATCCTTGCCCAGAAATTGGACACGCTAAACAGCCCGGTCAGGACGGTACTCCACAGATTAGAGCAGAACAACAGCCAAACTCAGTCTTTGTCGTACCATGTTATGTATGAAGCAACACAACTAGACATGAAGGACTCCGCATTCCGGAGCGAGGGACAGGTCTGGCTAAGCAGACTTTCCTCTGACTCGATTTTTGGCTGTCGCTTTCACGTATCGGGGCAGGACAGAAATGGAGCGTTCGATTACTATTATGATGGCCAGAGTAGTTACGAGATTCGCCACGCAAACCGAACTATTACGGTCTTCCATCCAAACCAATACCCGAATAACCCTAATAATCCTGCGAAGGCTCGGGCCGCTCTCTATCTCTTTGTCGACCTTCTCTTCAAAAACGGCGTTGCCGAATCACTTCTTCACAATATTAAGAATGCCTCTCTTGACAGTCAGGGGAACCTACTGCTTCTTCGGTATCTTCCGAACGAATACGGTCAAATTGCAACTCTGAAGATTCAGCTTGACAGCCAGGGGACAGAGATTGCCGAGACGGAAACGGAAGTGGAGTGGCGCGGGATAACCTACACTACCATCGTAACAATTCAATCAGTTCAGAGAAATCCCGACATCAGAGAAGAAGACATAGCGTTGACCAGGCAGTATCCTGATTACATTATCAATGAGTTCAGCCGACCACAGTCAGGGGATTCCAGCACTGCCGAAAGTCTTGTCGGTTCAGTAGCCCCCGATCTTTCGTTCCCGGATATCACCGGGGACTCTGTTAGTCTCTCGAAGCTCAAAGGGAAAATTGTCCTCCTCGATTTCTGGGAATCGTGGTGCGGTTATTGTCTCCTGGCTTTCCCAAAACTTAATGAACTCGATGCTGAATACAAGGTGAAGGGATTGTCTGTGATTGGCGTGACTACAGAAAATCCCAAGCAAGTGAGAAGGCTCGCGCAAGCCAATGGACTAAAGTATCGCAACCTCGTGGCTACCCCGGAAATTTTGCAGAAGTACAATGTGAGTAATAGGCCGACCTATATTTTGATTGATCGGACCGGTCGGATTCAAAAAGTTTCGTTCGGCGACTTAAACCTAATCAAGGCAAAACTTCTCGAGCTAATTTACTAGCGCCCCTTTGGCCTGTTAACATTACGCCGCAAACAGCGGCACTCGAGCAGGCAACGATTATTTCTTGTCTAATATTTTAAGAAAAGATCAATGTTGGTTGAAGGATCAACAACAAAGGGCATCTCTTCCATCGAGAAGATCGAATCCTCAAACAATTCAGGTTTCATGATTCTTCATATAAAACCATCCGTTCACATGGAGGATATGACCCGCCCGCAGATGGTGTACCAACTTGAATCTGGTAATTTTCCCTGTTGAAAAACAGTTCGAACCCACTCACCGAGATCATCTTTTGGAGGTGATTCGCTTTAGTGGTACCGTTCTTTTCGCCACCAGACATTCCATTCTTCGGCAGTATGATAGTTTTGTCCAGTCATCGATATAAGTTTTGCAACAGCCCTTGTTCTCTCATCAGGTGTTCCGAGCCAAAGAAGATTCACCAAAAAGTACTCAATAAGATCCTCGTTATGGGTATGGACAAAAGTCTGTGTTGCACTGTCAAGCGGCAAATGCATCGGGTTCTCGAACTGATACACTGAATCAGAACCCGGGGTGTTCACTAAAACGAGATTCAGCATTTCATTGTATAAGGATGAATCAATCGCTCCCATCGCTATCCAGCCTTGCAATGAATCGATACTTGAAATTCCGTCATAAGCCCCAATAAGAGAATCGAATAGGATGTCCCTTTTCAACGAGACAAGAGCTGAAGTATCTCGCAGGTGAGCACGAATCGTATCAAGTAAAACCTGAGTCTTCTTTTCGTTACTCAGGTTTGACCGTAGTAATTGAGCATAGAGCCGCGCCGAATACACCCGACCGAACATGCGGCCATGCTCATTACCCTCATTGACACACTGTTTTATAAGCTGCCTGAACGCGGAAAGAACCGTCCGGGAGGGTAGAAGTTCCATCGGGCTTGGTTCTCGCGGAATAAGGTTAATTGAGACATCATAATCAGGAAGTTCGCCTGTGTGAGCATTTTCGACGATGCCAGTCTCGTCCTTTGCAGGTTTGCTCTCAGTTAGGAAGATCCCGACGCTGTCGAATCCAAAATATTTGTCGAGAAAGTGACCCAGGTAATAATCGTACGCAGTATCGATGCCGAATTCTCTCCCGCCAACATCTGCCTTGTTTTGTCTTTCTCTGCTCAGATGGGCGCCCCCATAGAAAATCACACCTTTGTGGTCTGGATGCTCTCGCAATACTTCCCAGACTTTTTTGGAGCTGATCTGATCCCTCTCATGGGCGAACCAGTTGAACTTCGTACGTTGAAATTCTCGATATTTCTTCCTGAATTCGGCAGTGTCTCTTGACCACCCCCTGTCAAATGGCTTGTAAGGCGGTATTCCTTCTGGTGAGACAATCTGAAGATCATATTGTGGAGAAGCCTCCTTGGAATTAAGGCTAGCGATGCGTTCGAGGACTTGATTCAGTTCGTACGCATATTCGAGATTATCGACCGAGGTCCCGCCAATGAGATGACCCCATTCGGTCTCAAGCTGCAGCAGCTTGGCGATCCAAGGCGCCGCATCACCATTCCGCGCTGAACCTAACTGTAGCGCAATCGATTCGCTGTCAGATTCCAAAAAGAGGATCAGCTTGTGGGGAATCAAATTCTTTTTGTCTAGACCATCAGGAAGAGGACCTCCCTTCCTCTCCGTTGCGAGTGCGTCAGCCCAGTAATTAAGCAGCCCGGTGACAATCCGCATATACGACCCATGTTCATGGTATCCATCGCCAATCATCACGACCTTCTTCCGGCAGAGGTTATCGATCAGGATCGCATTCAAGGAGTCCAACGGATGCGTAGCAATCGCAGTAATAGCGCTCAGGTGGTCCAATCGAGGTGAGTACGCGGACATACACACGACATTTATCGGATTCCAATCAACCGGAATTGACCGAACCTTCACTCGCTTCTGCGCATCAATAACAGAAATTGAAGAGCCTGACTCGCACGCGATGTACAC
>JAWOMQ010000034.1:0-2576 GCA_033852415.1 Bacteroidota bacterium | reverse complement strand
CTGAAACGACACAGAAGCCTATCAGGACTTTTTGCCGGAAACTGATTTGCCGCCGCTTCCGGATCAGAACGTCGTACCCGGAATAGGTGAGGAAAATGCAGAAAAACAGGAGGAGAAAGAATACAAGATACCTCAAATAACTGTAGACATAGAATCGCAGTGTTGGGAGGGGCATACTTAATGACACCCATGAATTTTCCATCCCTCCGGTATCTTCCGGCAAGTAGAATGATTCGAACATGCGGCCATCGATGAGCTCTTCGACCCACTGGCCCCGATTTGGAATGAGCCCGGTTGGAAGACCGCGGGCAAGCGGGAATGAATCCGCTGTGGAATATGTAAGCCTTCCCTCATAGTATTCTGAATACACCAGCGGTCGTGTATGAATCTGAAGGGTCGCCTTCGGATAATTGCGCAAGAATTCGGGGACCTCACTTTCAAGAACATCCTGCCGGCTCCGGGCAACCTCGATAAGTACCCCTCCAAGAGAATCGCCTTGCTCACCAATGACGGGAGCGTAACCACTCACAATCATCGTCGCGCGTCCGTTCATCATGCGCTCCTCCGAATGGAATGCCGGCGAGACGAGCGGTATTGAGACACGCCGGCTCCCTCCGGCGTGTGGAGGAATACCAATGTGAAAATCACTGACAACCCTGCCGTCGAGGTCAACGTAAGTGACGGAGCAAATATATCCCTCCCTTCCCAGAATGCTCTTCGCCCACTCACGAAACGCGAGCCCGTTGACCTCATCGGTGTCGCCAGACGATAGTGTCCCGATGGCGCTTTTGTCCCGCACCTGATTCAAGGCCTCCTGGACTACGAGTGAAAGCCAGGAGTCCACGGGCTGTGAGCTTTCCCTTGCTGCAAGTTCGAGATGTGTCCGATCACAATCATGCACAGCGCGGTCTACTGCAGGTATAACAAAGATTACCGAGAGGATAAAGAGCGGCAAGAACCAACGGTAGAATGTCTTGACGGTTTTCAGACGGTATGTTCGCTCATACACATAGGTCAACACAACCACACCCAAAAGAAAAAGAAGGCGCGGCAGTGGGCCGACCAAAGGCGATGATTGATACTTCCCGAACAGAAGGCCGACAGGGACGAGACACAACATAATCAATCCCACATGCATCCCGAAGTGGCGTTCTTCGGATACAATCAGCGCGGTAAGCTGCTTCATCAGAACTCCGACAGCCAGAGAAAAGAGAATCAGCACCATGGTGATCAGAAGAAGACTCAGCAACATCACCATCATTTCAAACGATGGAAAGACCGATGACGGGTCATTGAAAGTGATTGTCGAGTCAAATACGGTGCTTCGCACGATGGCAAGATAGGCCCGCAAGGACGCCGCGGACAATACAGCAGATATCAGAACAAGGATGAACGCAACAAGCTTCCCGGTGAAGGCCACCCGCCACATTCTTACGATACCTCTTACGCGATCCCCAATACGACTTCTAATCAGAAGAAAGACATTCAGTACCAGGATAACTGTGCTGACAAACAGATCACCCACTGATTGAGCTAAGCCATAGCCAAAGCTCGAGGCATACACAATGGGATCAAAAAGTCGAATGTGCAATTCCCCCGATGGGAAATTAGTGACAATCAGAAAATATCGGAATGACCATAGGAGCACCGTCCATCCTGCGGCCTTGACCAGGGGGGAACCATGTGAATAGAAGTATGCAACGGCAGTAGTTATAAGTATGACGACAACACAAAACAACAAAAAATTTACCAGGAAAGATTGCACTGCCGAGACCGCCAGCAAGCGCGTCTCGAGTGATTCTTTGTGGAGGTAGGCGTATCCCAACTTCGTCCCGTTCAGACTGGACAATTCGACCGGAAGCCTCTCCGAATCCGCCATCGCAGGCGGTTTGCCGGAGAAATCATACTCCTCGGGTCGAGGTAGATCCACCCCAAGGGAAGTCTCAAACGCCTCCCGATTAATGAACCTGTTATTGATGGGATAGTCCACATCCAGGAGCCTTTTCCCAACCACGTAACCGGCGACTGAACCATTTACATCCACAGGATGACTAATAAGTAAATAGGTGTAAATCTGATCGTCCTCGACGAAGGTGTGAGGGTAGGGTGTAAGATTGCTCTTTTTGAAAAATGGTCCCTGGGGGCCGTTCCAGCCGATGAGATGCTCATCCTCGTCGTAGAGATCAAATGAAAGATTCGTTCTAAGCGCGGGCAGCACCTGTGTGAAAAAAATGCTCTCCTGCACGCTGTCATCGTCTGTGGAAAAAGTGAGCTGGAACGAGGGAAGCGACTCAATTGAATCCAACGAGCGATGGATCGATTGCTCAAAGGCGCGAAATCGGTCCTGAAAATTTTTTGTCAGCTCACTATCGTCGGCCACGGTGATTGTCGCCCACCGACTTTGGAGATAATGTTTGTAGAACGAGGAAACACCAAAAGAGAGGAGAAGGAGGACAAATAAGGCACCGATAATACGGCCCATGAGTTTCGCCGAAAACATACGGACCGGATCCCAGTCTTTGAGGGCGTTCATGAGGGGCTAATAGATATTGAACTGCGAGATTACCCAGGCATCA
>JAWOMQ010000137.1:0-11583 GCA_033852415.1 Bacteroidota bacterium | reverse complement strand
CCAACATTATTGCCATTGTCTGTTTGCCGATCGTTGTCCTCATGATACCAAGTTCATTTTCTGGTCTTTTTATCTGGAACGATATAACGAAATTGAAATTTTTTCTGGTGGTACTCTGTCTCTCCACACTTTTGTTTCTGCGTCACCTCGACGTTCTAAAACAAGTAATAATTCCTCATCATAATGCTTGAGTGTTCTTTATGCCAACAACTGAACTGAGCGATCTGCAGGAAATGGCAAGGCAGATCCGCCGCGATATCATTAAAATGTTGATGATATCCAAATCTGGTCACTCCGGTGGCCCCCTCGGTCTCGCTGATGTTTTTACAGCCCTCTACTTTGACGTTCTGAAGATTGACCCCAAAAATCCTGGATGGGACGGACGAGATTATTTTTTCCTCTCCGCTGGCCACCTTTGTCCGGTTTGGTATGCGACCCTCGCGAGAAGAGGATATATCCCACTCAATGAGCTGACGACGCTCCGGAAGATCAATGGTCGATTGCAGGGGCATCCCGCACCTGCGTATACGCATGGTGTGCCGGGAGTTGAAATTGCCTCGGGGGCACTCGGTCAGGGACTTTCAGTCGCCGTCGGTTGTGCAATTGGTTTACGGTTGAGTGGAAAAAGGAATAGAGTCTATTGTTTGATGGGTGATGGAGAGCTCGACGAAGGACAGATATGGGAAGCTGCAATGACCGCAGGTCATCATAAAGTAGATAATCTGATAGGAATTGTTGACAGGAATCATTGTCAGATCGATAACCGGACAGAGAAGGTTATGGACCTTGAGCCGCTGGCCGCGAAGTGGAAAGCATTTAACTGGGATGTTCTCGAGTGTAACGGAAACGATCTCGGCCAATTTGTCGAAACCGTGAAGCAGGCACAGGCATTAAAGGGAAAACCTGTAGCTATCCTCGCACACACGTACATGGGCCGGGGAGTTTCGTTCATGGAAGACGACTACCGCTGGCATGGTGTACCGCCAAGCGAAGAGCAAGGGAAGCAGGCGCTGTTGGAGATTTCCCCGACCAGGCTCGGAGACTTTATCGAATTCGAATGGGAAAGAGTTGCCGTTCCGGTTCAGGTTCAATAGTTGTGATTCTCGTGAACATACAAATCCAGAAATTGACTGATTGACCATGGCAAAATTTATATCAAAAGAATTGAAGGCTACACGTCTCGGATTTGGAGAAACCCTTGTGGAGCTAGGTCAGGAAAATCCGAACGTGGTCGTTCTTGGTGGAGATGTGACCGGTTCCGTGAGGACTGATCTCTTTATGAAAGCATTTCCTGAACGATTCATCAGTGTAGGAGTTTCCGAGCAGGATATGATGGGAACAGCCGCCGGTTTGGCGGTCGCAGGGAAGATTCCGTTTGCATCTACGTACGGTGAATTCGCGGTCGGGCGCCCGTTCGACCAGATCCGCCAGTCACTTGCGTACAGCGAACTTCCGGTCAAGATTTGTGCCTCGCACTGCGGCATCACCGTCGGGCCGGACGGCGCTACGCACCAGTCCCTTGAAGATATCGCAATCATGCGCGTCCTTCCGCATATGAACGTCGCCTCTCCCTGCGATTACCATCAAACCAAGAAAATGGTAAGAGCTACGATGGGACTTAAACAGCCGGTTTACCTGAGATTTTTCAGAGATAACACCCCCGTTTTTACCGACCCTTCGGCCGAGTTCACTTTTGGAAAGGCCGATACTCTCATTGATGGGTCGGATGTGACGGTGATTGCCTGCGGTTTGCAGGTTTGGGAAGCAATCCTTGCAGAAGAGGTTCTTTCCAAGGAGGGTGTCCGGGTTCGCATTATTAACATGCATACAATCAAGCCGATCGACAAGGAAGCGGTTGTAAAAGCCGCAAAGGAAACCGGCGCAATCGTTACCGCTGAGGATCATCAAAGGCATGGCGGCCTGGGTGGAGCGGTGGCAGAAGTTCTTGCCGAGAAGTACCCGGCTCCTCAGGAATTTGTTGCCGTCAATGATACATTTGGTGAGTCGGGCAATGGATATGATCTTATGAAGAAATATCATCTTGATAGCGTCGCGATTGTGGACGCCGTGAGAAAAATCCTGAAGAGGAAAAAATATCACTAGCCCCATGGAGGGTGATCTGTCATGCAACGTCGAGTAATCATCTTAGTAATATTACTGGCCATTCCGCTTATGGTTGGATTTTGGGCCGGATACACGGTCGCTCATAGACATGCGACCGAAGACGTAACTTCCCCGTTTGATGGACAAACCACGACATCGGCATCATACCGCGGGAACGAGCAGAGAGACAGCGCGAATGACCAGACGACATCCCAGCGCCGGAATGCAATTACCCGTGCCGTCGCTGAGGCCACGCCTGCCGTCGTCGGTATTAATGTCACTGAAGTGCGCGAATATACCTATAGTGATCCCTGGTCACAGTATTTTGGCGAGGATCCATTTTTTAGTCAGTTTTTTGGGCGGAACCGTACATTCAGGCAGGAAGTTAAAGGCCTTGGATCGGGATTCATCATCTCGCCCGATGGGTATATCCTAACAAATGATCATGTCGCGGGAAATGCGAAGGAGATCACCGTGACCCTGACGAACAAGGAGAAATACAATGCAACGATTGTGGGAACGGACCAGGTCTCCGATATTTGTCTTTTGAAAATCGAAGGCAAAAACTTCCCGTATCTGCGGCTCGGGAATTCTAATGACGTCATCATCGGTGAGTGGGTCATAGCGATGGGAAATCCGTTCGGGCTCTTCGAAATAAGCGACAAACCGACTGTCACCGTCGGTGTCGTCAGCGCTTCCGGCGTCAATCTCAGTTCGCAGGAAGGGCGGTATTACCGTGATATGATCCAGACAGACGCAGCCATCAACTCCGGTAACAGCGGAGGCCCATTGCTGAACGCAGCCGGAGAAGTTATTGGTGTCAATGCGATCATCCTTAACCCGAGCCAGAATAATGGTATTGCAACAACAATCGGTCTGGGCTTTGCCATCCCGATGAATCGTGTCAAGAGCGTAATCTCTGAGTTGAAGAAATATGGAAAGCTGGACCGCAATTTCTGGACCGGACTGGAAGTGCAGACGGTCGATAAGAGAGTTGCGCGGTATTTTGGGATGCAGAAACCGGAAGGAGTCATCGTGAGCGACGTGAAGCGGGGGAGCCCGGCCGATCGCGGAGGTTTTAAACCTGGTGATATAATTGTTGAGATTAATGGTGAGAAAGTTAACCGCGATGATGATGTCAACGCTCTGTTGCTCGATGCAAAAGTGGGAGATGTTTGGAAGATGAAGGTATTGCGGGAGAAGAAGACCATTGATTTGAAACTGACACTAGAGAAAGGATCTTCGTGATCCAGCGGTATACTCGCCCGGAAATGGGCGGCATCTGGACAGATGAAAATAAATACAAAATCTGGCTTGAAATTGAGCTTCTGGCTTGCGAAGCGCAGGCAGAGCTTGGGATAATTCCGCGGGATGCGGTCGCGAAGATACGTGCAAAGGCAGGTTTCGATGTCCGGCGCATTGATGAAATCGAAGCGGAGGTCAAACACGACGTTATCGCGTTTCTGACGTCTGTCGGCGAGCACGTTGGTCTCGAATCCCGTTTTATTCACATGGGAATGACGTCCTCCGACGTTCTGGATACCGGTCTCGCAGTGCAGATGAAGCAGTCAGCCGAATTACTGCTGCGTGATCTTCATCGATTATCTGATATTCTCGCGCGTCGTGCCCGGGAATTCAAACTTACCATTATGGTCGGGAGGACGCACGGAATTCATGCCGAACCCACTTCATTTGGCTTGAAACTCGCACTCTGGTATGATGAGACACAGCGGAATATTGGACGGCTTGAACGGGCGCGCGACGCCATCTCGGTTGGCCAGATCTCAGGAGCGGTTGGAACGTACGAACACCTTGACCCGTTCGTGGAAGAGTTTGTCTGCAAGCGGGTTGGTTTGGAGCCGGCGCCAATTTCGACTCAGATCGTCCAACGTGACTCACATGCGGAATTTCTCGCGACACTTGCAATTATCGGTGGTTCCTTGGAAAAATTTGCGACGGAGATCAGACATCTTCAGAAGACAGAAGTCCGTGAAGTGGAAGAATATTTCTCGAAGAAACAAAAGGGATCTTCCGCTATGCCTCATAAGAGGAATCCGATAACCTGCGAGCGGATAGCAGGACTTGCCCGTGTTCTGCGGGGCAATGCGCATGCAGCAATGGAAAATATTGCACTGTGGCACGAGCGGGATATCACACACTCGTCCGTCGAGCGGATCATCCTGCCCGACAGCTGCATCCTCCTTGATTATATGATCGATACCTTCGCCCGGGTCATCGACTCGTTGATCGTTTACCCGGAAGCAATGAAGAGGAACCTGAACCTCACGAATGGCTTGGTCTTTTCGCAGTCGGTCCTCCTTGCATTGACGCGGTGTGGCATGAAGAGAGAAGATGCCTATGCGATTGTTCAGAAACATGCAATGGAGGTGTGGGACTCCGGCAGGAATTTTGGCGATGTTCTGAAAGATGATCCCGGCGTGACAAAGTATGTCAGGCAAGAAGAGATCGACAAATTGTTTGATCCGGATCGGGCCCTGAAATATGTGGGGAGAATATTCGAAAGAGTCGGGCTGTCTTAAGACCCGCCCAAGCTTGCGGATCGTTCAGGGAGAGCAAGATATTCTTAGATTCATCATGGGAGAGATTCATCGTTCTTTCTGAAACAACCTTCGTCATTATCGTCCAACATTGGAGAACCGTCTATGAAAAAATATCAGAATTTTATCAACGGGAGATGGTGTGATGCTAAGTCGGGACAGGTGTTTGATAATCGTAATCCGGCAAAATGGGACGAGCTGGTGGGAACGTTCCCAAAATCTGGAAAGGAAGACGTCGATGAGGCGGTAAAAGCGGCTCGAAAGGCATTCGATGCGTGGCGGCTTGTTCCTGCTCCTAAAAGGGGTGACATCCTGAAAAAAGTCGGCGACCTCATGGTAGCGCGGAAGGAAGAAATTGCCAGATTAATGACCCGGGAAATGGGGAAAGTGTTGATGGAAACACGCGGTGATGTTCAGGAGGGAATCGACACGGCGTACTATGCGGCGTCTGAGGGAAGAAGATTGTTCGGACATACGGTTCCTTCGGAACTTCCGAATAAGTTTAACATGTCATTACGAGTCCCTATTGGCGTCGCGGGAATTGTGACGCCATGGAACTTTCCGATGGCGATTCCAACCTGGAAAATCTTCCCGGCGCTCCTCTGCGGGAATACTATCGTGTTTAAACCCGCGTCCGACACACCGGCGACCGCGACGGTTTTGGTGGAGATTTTGCTCGAGGCCGGCCTGCCCGAGCATGTCATAAATATTGTTCATGGTGGAGGGGGCGAGGTGGGTATGGCGATCGTGGATCACCCGGATATTGATCTGATTAGCTTTACAGGTTCCACTGTCGTCGGCAAGAAGATCTCCGAGCTTGCAAGCAAGAATCTGAAACGGGTTTCCCTCGAGCTCGGAGGGAAAAACGCGCAGATTGTGATGGATGACGCTGACCTTACGCTGGCGCTCGAAGGTGTGCTGTGGGGGGCTTTTGGAACGACAGGCCAGAGGTGCACAGCTACGAGCCGCCTGATTCTCCATGAAAAAGTACATGAGAAATTTCTCGATCTGCTCCTCGAGCGCACTAAGAACCTTCGTTTGGGGGATGGGCTTCTTCCCACAACCGATGTCGGGCCGTGCATCAACGAAGGGCAGCGGAAAACGGATCACAGTTATGTCGAAATTGGCCTGAAAGAAGGCGCCAAGCTTCTGACCGGCGGCAGTATCGCGAAAGGGGATGGACTGGACAAGGGCTGGTTCTATCAACCGACAATCTTCGCCGATGTGAAACCGGAAATGCGTATTGCAAAGGAAGAAATTTTTGGTCCGGTTCTTTCCGTAATCAAAATCAAATCTCTCGAAGAAGGTGTCGACATCCTCAACAATACGATCTATGGCTTATCATCGTCCATCTATACGACAGACGTCAATTATGCGTTTAAAGCAATTCGCGATATCAAAGCCGGCATAACGTACATTAACGGACCGACGATTGGTGCCGAAGCGCATATGCCATTTGGGGGCGTGAAGCAGACTGGCAACGGTCACCGCGAAGGGGGATGGACTGTCTACGACTTTTTCTCCGAGTGGAAAACAGTATACGTCGACTATAGCGGCAAACTCCAAAAAGCCCAAATCGATACCTAAAAGTTTGGTGAGGAGTCTCAGGAACTGAAAGCTTGCCATCGGGGATGAAAGTCTTCTGAGTGTCCTTGATCCCTTGTCTCGCAAAATACTACACCCATCATCAGTGAAATGTTGTTCATGGGCTGATTCTGACGGTGACAGGGAGAATGGGGGGAATGGACAATGTGATGACCTGAATGTCCCGGCAACAGGCCGCAAGCCGTATACGTTGGCCACCCAAGGTGTGATATTGGTCAAAATACTGGCGAAACGCAAAGTTTGGCTCTTGATTTTGGACCCTGATTTTCTTACCTTTTAGTATGAAATTCTTCCGGCAGCATAGTGTTTCTTACCATATCAGACAGTCTCTCCCCATTGTCGGAAGGCCCTATATCGTATCTTTCTACGAGCACCAGGAATTCTTCTAAGCTGCGGATTTGTTGTTCTTAATCCACGGTTTTTGGAACGAATTTTAGAAGGTGCCTTATGACCACTCGAAATTCTTATTCTGACACGCTCACGCGCGTTCAACCCGCCGAAGTCCCGGGTATTCTGGCAAAGCACATGCTTGTCGATATGCTCGATTTCGTTGTGGATTTGAAAAAGAGCGAAGGCGCGTATATTTACGACTCAAAATCGAACCGCCGCTTTTTGGATTTCTTTACGTTTGTCGCTTCAATGCCGCTTGGAATGAATCATCCGAAAGTGGCAACTCCGGAATTCATGGAGAAGATGGCTTATGTGGCTTTAAACAAACCGACGAACTCCGATGTCTATACCACGGAGATGGCAGAATTCCTGGAGACCTTCTCGCGTGTGGCAATTCCAGATTATCTCCCCCACGCATTTTTCATCGAGGGAGGTGCGCTTGGTGTGGAGAACGCGCTCAAGGCCGCATTCGATTGGAAAATCCGGAAGAACTTCCAGAAGGGGATCAAAACAGAAAAGGGTAAGCAGATCATTCATTTCCGGAGGGCCTTCCACGGACGTTCTGGCTATACGCTTTCCCTGACGAATACCGACCCGGTTAAGACTGATCTCTTCCCGAAATTCAACTGGCCCCGGATTGATGCTCCAGCTATTCGATTCCCGCTGAATGATGATAATCTTAAAGCGGTCCAGATCGCAGAACGCAACGCGATAAACCAGATCAAAGATGCAATCCTGAATAATCCTGATGATATCGCTGCGATCATCATCGAGCCGATTCAGGGCGAAGGTGGGGACAACCACTTCCGGAAGGAGTTCTTCCATGAGCTGCGAACAATCGCCGATGAGAACGACATTATGCTCATCCTGGATGAAGTGCAGACCGGCATTGGCCTGACCGGGAAAATGTGGGCGCATCAGCATTTTGTGAAGCCCGACATGATCGCGTTCGGCAAGAAGATGCAAGTATGCGGATTCCTCTGCGGTCAGCGGATCGATGAAGTCCAGGATAATGTGTTTAAAGTGTCGAGCCGCCTTAACTCCACCTGGGGTGGGAATCTGGTCGATATGGTGCGGTCACAGCGGTATCTTGAGATAATCGAGGAAGATCACCTCGTCGAGAACGCGAGAATGAACGGCGAACATCTCTATATCCGTTTGCACGAACTGCATGCGGAGTTCCCTAAAATCGTCAACAATGTCCGGGGGCGGGGACTGTTCTGTGCGTTCGATCTGCGATCAACGCAGGAGCGAAATGAACTGAGGAACAAGGCATTTGCCCGCGGGCTGGTCATTCTGGGTTCGGGCGAAGTTTCGCTCCGGTTCCGTCCTCCGTTAACGATTCAGGAGCATGAAATCGACGAGGGGATTGAAATCCTCCGGCAATCCCTGAAAGAGATGAAAGCATAGAGCGCGAGAAGCAGAACGGCATATGATGCGGTGGATTACAGATGCCGTTCAGACAAAGCCCCGGCATGTTGCATGCCGGGGCTTTATTGTATTCGGAAATGGTCGCGCAACCGATACTTATCGCATCACGACCATCTTCCTGACATCGACAAATTTTCCTGCTGTCAATCTGTAAAAATATATTCCGCTCGGGAGGTTATTTGCATCGACGACGACTGCTTTGTATCCTGCATCCTCCCTCTCGTTGACAAGGGTCCGAATTTCTCTCCCTATGACATCAAACACCTTCAGCGTCACCCAACCGGCAACCGGCAGCTGATACCGGATAAGAGTGGTAGGATTGAACGGGTTAGGATAATTTTGCTCCAACGCGTAGCGTTTCGGTATGGCTGGAGAATTTAGTACCAGCGAGGGGGAGGATCCTTCCCGGATCAGCACCGTGCTTCCCGAAACCGCCAGAGGGATAGTCTTATCCGACGTTTTCAGCACTGCAGAAGAAGTTTTCTCTTTGATCTGCCATGCGATGGCGACGGGATACTCCGCGCCGGAAATTTTTATGGGGATGATTTCGGCATCATCCGAGACCCCCGGCGCTGCAAGCATGCTTGCTGATGCGTACCGGGCATCAAAAGCTCCCTCAGGGGGTGTGGGAGGAAGATCGAATTGTGACTGCAGGTCAGCCGAAATTCTCTCCGATGTGAAGTATAATATCTCGTGATGACCAACTGCATCCGTAAATGAAAGCGTGTTCATATCTTGAGGCAATCCAGTAACATTCTGCCTGAGATTTCGTGGAGGAGCGGATGTCGTCAGGACAATCCTTCCGTTCGCCGACGCTTTCACCCAGTAGCCGAGGTTCGGCATGAGCGTGTCGCACAGCACATATCCCCCATTGTATCCAAAAAAGAAAGAATTGATAATCCCGGCAGAATCACCAACGGCGATCCTGGGGAGAGGATACGACAATGTCCCGATGAGATTCCAGCCGGATACCAGATCGAGACTGTCCGTCAAACGAATATTCCCATCGAACGTTGCGGTCGTGTTCGACGGGAGCCTGAGCCAATATCCCAGACTGTTGGGAATAACAGTGAGTGGCTGGTATGATCCAGTATAGACGAATGCGCTGGAGATCGCCGACGGATAAACCACCGACAATGCGTGGTCTGCCGGATCCTGTGGTAGTGAGAGCAGGTTCCAGCCGGAAACGAGCTGATACGTGAATGCGGGAAGATTCGCAACACCGAAATTCATGCCGCCAGTATCTGTGCTGGTAGAGATGAATATTGTGAAAGGGACATTTCCCGGGGGAAGGCTTTGCGCATATCCGCTTTTCAGGCTTTCACTTACGGTGTATTCTCCGGGAAGCAAATCTGCGAACGAATAGTTCCCGATCGAGTCCGTCAGCGTGCTTTTGTGGAGCGGGCCGGAAAGCGTAACCCGCCAGTTCGTAATTCCTGGTTCCCCTAAATCCATAACGGCATTATTATTCTGATCGTTAAAGACAATTCCATGGATTGCTCCCGTCGCGGAGTAGATGCCAAAATTAAAACCGGAGGTGTCCACATTAAAAAGGACTGATACCGTATCTGAACCGCTTTGGGGACTCGATTGCACGTAGTTTGCGGGAATGTTTTCTGTTATCGCAAATGAGCCGATGGGCAGACTGTCCAGCAAATATGCACCATTGGAATCCGTTACCGTCGATTCGGCCTTTGCACCCGTGCAGGTGATGGCAATCCCCCTTATCCCCGGCTCGTTCGTATCCCTGATGCCATTGCCGTTATAATCATTAAAAACGATTCCCCGGACTTTTCCGAGCGGAAGAATCCCATAGTAATTGATCGCGCTCAGCGCGTTGATAATCCCCCAGCCCATAAGGTTGTCAGGTGCATTTGGCTGGCTCGCCGTTTGTCGCATTGCCTCCCGAATCTGCATGGGTGTGAGCGTCGGGTTAGCGCACTTGATGAGTGCCGCGACTCCGGCCGCAAGAGGGCAGGAGTATGATGTACCGCTAAAATTGACATATCCAGTCGTATTCAACGCATCCGCTTCCTTGTCCGATGATCCCATCGCCATAATGTCGGGTTTGATCCGGGCTGGAACGTCGGTCGTTGGTCCGACGGAACTGAATGAAGATCGTGCGCCTGTTGATGTCACTGCGCCGACGCTTATCACACTGTCGCCATCCGCCGGAGCAATCAGCGTATTATTGTTTGTATTAAGTCCGCCGTTCCCGGCCGAATTCAGAACGGTAACACCAAGGCCCACCGCGCGATCCGCCGCGTTTGTAATTAACGCTGTATGCCCGTTCATGTCTTGCCACGTAAGACTCACATACGGCGTGTCAAATCCGAGGTAGCCGAGAGAAGTACTCGTTACCTCGACTCCAAGACTTTCTGCCCATTCGATTCCTGCTGCCCAGTTATCCTCTTCAATGGGTGTTTCGCTGGAATCGTTTTCAGTCCGGGCGAGAATGAAGTTTGCTTTGAATGCCGGCCCGATGAGTTGTCCGGGCTTGTATCCACCAATGACGGAGAGCGTATTCGTACCATGCCCCCCGAACGATATCCCGTTTGAGTTTGTATTGTTGGGTACGACGCTCGTTTTGTGATCAACAAAATCTTGCTGTGCGATGATATTCATCGATGCAAACGCCTCGTGCGTGAGGAGGCGTACACCATTATCAAAAACCCCAACTGTCACCCCCTGGCCGTATATTCCGAGGTTGTGCACCGCGGGAACATTGATCTGGTTCACCTGTGTGAATGATGTACCGTAGTCGAGTGCAAGATTAGATTCGGGTCCGGGAGGAGGAGACAATTTACTAACCGGTTGTTCACTGACAGGGGGAAGTTGCCGCTTCCAGCGTCCGATAAGTTCCAGTTCGCTCACCATTGGAAGGCGCTGCAATTCTGCAATCTGTTGTTTTGTTACAAACGCGCTCACCCCGTTAAACCATTTCAGCACATGCCGGACCGAGAGAACATGGGGAATGACAGCCTCGATGTACGACTGCTTCACCGGGTAATCCTGTTCATCGATTACACTCTCTGATTTCCGAACCAGCGCTCGCCTCTGGATCGCGTGTTCGGACAAGAATTCCTTTGCTGCCATAGCTCGATACTGTCCCTCGTCTCCTTTATCCTTGAACGTAATGAAGACGAGAATCTGATCAGTATCGGAAAAGGATGCTAAATGTCTCGTCAGGAATGGACCTAACTGCCCCTGTGCAGCGAGAAGCGGAGAGGTCATCATCAACCAACACAAAACCAATCTCTTCATGGATTCACATGTGGGGAATGATAGATGGAAAAAAGATTATACTGTATCTTACATAAGAAAAAGCCTAAAATCAAGGTTCTGGCGGGCCGGGAGAAACACGCTTTTTAATCCTGCACTCGCTCATGGACTTGTTCTGTAGTCATGGTGTTTTCTGGAAACGGTCCCTTCAATTTGAATTGGGGACATGTTTTCATTATCTTTGATGGTCATGGAAATCTCCGCAAAAAAGGGA
>JAWOMQ010000053.1:0-5463 GCA_033852415.1 Bacteroidota bacterium | reverse complement strand
ATTGTATTCGCCGGCAGTTCTCTTATCATCCACCAGTTTTATCACCTCTTGTCCGAGCACATTGTAGATCCTCAAAGTGACATGTGATTCCTTCGGGAGTTCGAAGTGGATGGTTGTTGAAGGGTTGAAAGGGTTGGGATAGTTTTGGTAAAGAATAGTTGCACAAGGCAAGTCAAGATCCCTCTCTCGTACTGATGTTGAAACATCAGCCCGGAGGAGCATACTACTATCTCCCATGACATAGACAATTTTATCATTCTTTAAAACTGATATCTTTCTCAAGTTCACCGAGACAGGCGTCTGTTCGAAACTCCAGGATGCGCCTCCGTCTGTGGTATGCCATATTCTACCTGATACACCGGTTATCCATCCTTGAACCGAGTCAATAAAGCCGACGTCAAAAAGCATCCCGGATCCGACGAAGTACTGATGGCTCCAGGTCGCGCCGCCATCTTCTGTCGAATAAACCACTCCATTGGAACTAAAGGCTCCCTCACCTACGCTATATCCATGGAGCGAATCTGGAAAGTCGATCGCGCTCATTTCCTCGATGAATGTGGGAGAGGTTTCAAAATGCCATGTCATTCCGCTGTCGCTCGTGCCTCCGATAAAGCCAACATCAGTCACCTGGGCACTTCGACCGCACACGAATGCTGTTTGGCGATTTACAAAATCAGCATCCAAAACACCTTCGACGAAAATGCTGTCAGAATAATTGCGAGATGTCCATGTGATCCCACCATCGACCGTATAGAGCAGATTATTCCCAAATAAGAAGCCCTCAAGTGGATTGAAAAAATGAAATGGACCGAATGCTACTGGATAGCTAGTAATAAATGCGGAGTCCCAGGTGCTGCCACCGTTGCTGGTGAATACTATCCAATCGCCGGGAGCGTGTGCATAACGAGCCCATACATGCAGGGAGTCGTACGGATAGAGTTGCAGAAGAACGCCCCGAAGCTGTATTTGAACTTCATAGTTACTGCCTCCATCTATAGTCTTGGAGACGAAGGAGGGGCTTGAGTTTCCGCAATACCAGCCAATGTCCTTCGAAACGAATTGCGCATCCCAATATGTGAGAGTTGAATCACCGTTTGAAAAATGAGAATGAATGGGGAGCCAAGATTGAGCGGTCAAAATGGAGGGGCTTAGGATCAAAAGCGTCCTCATCACAACTCCGAGTACTATATGAATTATCCGCCAGCGCATTTCATGTTCTTTTCAACAAAATGATGCTCACGGTTTACCGACAGGCCGACGATGCCCTATATTTCCGCGTGTTATTCACTCATACAAACACAAAAACCCGCAGCACATTTCTGTACCCGGGTTTCAATGAACAACTAGTACCTCCTGATGCCATCCAACTGCAGCTGCAATTTAAGCATCAGCCCACCAAATGTCAATCAGCTACTTGACCAACACACACTTCTTCACGCTCGTAAACGATTTACTGGGATCGGCAACGCTGACCGCATCCAATCTGTAGAAATAAATTCCCGAAGGGAAGTTGCTCGCATCCCATTCGACTTGTTTGTATCCGGCCGTTTCGATCTTGTCCGTGAGAGTGGTTACAATCTGGCCGAGCAGGTTGCAGATTGTGAGGCTCACATGACTTTCGGATGGGAGTGCGTACCTGATTATTGTTGCCGGGTTGAATGGGTTGGGGAATGCGTGCTTGAGGGCGTATGCGGTTGGCAATTCTGTTTGTTGATTGGAGATTCCGGTAGGATTAGAGGGAGTGACACGCATATTATCAGCCATGAAGATCGTACCATAGTCCTTACAGGTAGGTGGGATGCTGTCGTAGTGAATCACCACGCTGTCGAATCCCTGCGGAAAGCTACAGATGAGCGTATCGACCGGCCACGTGCCAGGATGGCTTGTTCTTTTCGTGTTGGTCCCTACGAAGCTGCCGTTTCTAAAGGCAGTCACCCGCATCGCAGCCACGTCGTGACAGCCGAGCTCATCGCATGCGTACATGATGGAGAAATCGGTAAGCGGTTGGTCAAACCGGATAAACAGATCCGCGATATTTATGCTGTTGGGATAAATGATGCGGCCTGCAAATCCCTGGGGCGTGAAGCCAAGCACGTTGGCCTCCTGGATGGAATACGCCAGGCCCGTGTCGGACAAGTGGGCGGTAATTCCTCCTGCTGTCTGATCGATCGGGAGATTCGAACCAAGCGGCGCATTGTCAAAATCAAAAAGCACAGATTGCGCAGAAGCCATGGAAATCTGACCAAACAGAATCAACAAAAATACGGCAACACGGCAAGTTAAGTGTGACCTGCATTCTTCCATTATTGATTGTAGCGGGGTTCTTACATAGATGGTGTTCATGTTAGAATCTAATGTCTTGGTGAGGGAAACGCGGACATGAGCAATATCAGGGCTCAGTGGCGCACTGCCTGAATTATATCTGTGCATACCCGAAGGTAAGATATTCCTCTTCAACTTGTCGCAGAATGTGGGATTCACATCGCTATCATACGAATGTAAATCACCGCCTAACCATCAACTCGTTTCTTCGAATCCCCTGGTCAGCCCGCACCTTCGAGCATACGTGAGAACTTCTCCAAATTCTTCGGACGAGATTGAACGATTGATTCCCGGCAACGTTAATGCTTTAAACGCAGGACGATATTGATTCATGATATTCACGTAGCTCGTCAACGAAATCTCTTTCGCTATAAATTCCAGCACTTTCTCTGAGCCGCTGACATGATTCGGAAGCACAAGATGGCGTATCAATAGCCCATGTCGAGCTATTCCATCCTCATCAGTGCGGAGATCCCCGACCTGGCGGTGCATCTCCACAATGGCAGGCTGGACATAGGTCCAGTAGTCTTTCACACCAGAATATCTTTTTGAGTTATTGTTATCGGAATATTTTATATCCGGCATATAGATGTCGACAGCTCCATCAAGCATTTTCAGCGTTTCAACAGAATCATATCCGCTTGTATTATAGACGAGTGGAATGTGCAGACCCTTCTCTATTGCGGGAATAAGACCTTTGACAATGTGAGGTATGACATGCGTGGGTGTGACAAGATTAATGTTGTGACAGCCGATTTCCTGCAGATGGAGCATGATGGTCGCCAAATGATTCGTTGAGATCGGATTCCCGTGCCGGAGGTGGCTGATCTCATAGTTCTGACAGAAGAGACACCAAAGGTTACAGTTCGTGAAGAAGATCGTGCCCGAACCGTTAATTCCTACAAGTGGTGATTCTTCCCCGAAATGAGGACCATAGCTTGAGACAAGAAGCTCTGCGCCAGTTCTGCAGACACCTACTTTACCGGCGATACGATTTTTATTGCACCGGCGAGGGCATATCGTGCAGGATTGGAGGCGATCCCACAGTGCGGCCGCCCTTTGATGCAGTTCGCCCGATTCATAAAGGGCGAGATAGGAAGGGAGATGAATGTCTTTTCGATCCTCCTTTTTGGATTCGTGTGTTTCTTTTTCCCGAACCATTTGTATACTGCAGAACGACAATTGAATTGCTGATTTCAATTCATTGAGTCGGTATTTATCGAATTACATGGTTGACTCTGTTACTGGCATCTGGATGCGAAAACCGTTCGATCGTGTTTCACCTGAGGCCTCTTTTTGACAGTCGTGAAACGATCCCCCAGAACTGCGCTTACGTGGCTTCTGCAATGGCGCTCCATTCGTGGGTATCGCATCCAACATACCTGCTCACGCCATGAGGTTTTCCAAGCTTCGACTACTCCTGCCTTGGTGGATTTGGCGAGCTCTCTTTCATCTTTAGCACTACAAATGTCATGTCGTCATCCGGTTGCTTCTTCCCTGCCCAGCGTTCGCTGGCTTGCATGAACTCATTGATGATGGCCTGAGGTGACTGAAATCCAATTCGTTTAAGAATGAGCTGTGCCTTGTCGTATCCAAGTTGTTCACCTGCCTCATTAAAGAGCTCTGGGAACCCATCACTCATCAACACGATTGTATCTCCTGGGGCCAGATCTATTTCCTTCATTTCATATGGAAAGTGTTCAACGCTGCCCAACGGCATTCCCCTGATAAGATACTCTTCAGTTCGATGATTGGTCCCCTTGTATACCAGAAGCGGCGGCATCCCTGCCGAGCATACAGATGCACGGCTGTCTTTGATCTTCAAAACCGTTAGCGCCATATAGAGCGTGCGCAAGTTCATACTCCGAAACACTTTGTTCGTATAATTGAACATTTTCTCGATATTGGGGTCATTGGCGATTGATTCGAAAAGTGTTTTGGTTGCCGTGACCACTGTTCCGGCTTTCAAACCATGTCCCGTAGCATCCCCCACTGCCACGGTCAGTGTTCCATCTTTTGATTGATGAAAATCGTAATAGTCGCCCCCAACCTCTGTGGCCGTTCTCATAGATACTGCGATATCAATGAATCCGGGACGCGGGAGTTCTTTTGGAAGCATCGAAAGCTGGAGCCGTCGGGCCTCCTCCAGTTCCTGGGTTTTGCGTTCGTTTTCGGCCGCAGCGATCAACCGTCTTCGTCTCACCCGATCAGCCGTAACTACGCTGGTTAATGCTGCCAGTGTATAGAAGCCATACGCTACACGTGATCGCCACCATGGAGGTGCGATACTGATTCTCATCGATGCACCCTTCTGGTTCCAGACGCCATCGTTGTTGGACCCTCTGACCATCAATGTATATTCTCCCGGGTCAAGGTTGGTAAATGTGACCCGGTGTTCTGACCCGAGTTGAATCCAGCGGTCATTGAAACCCTCCAGTTTATATGCATATTGATTCTTGAATGAGCTCAAAAAACTGAGCGCAGCGAAGTCAAACGTGATGATGTTGTCTTTGTAGGTGAGATTGATGTTGTTCTCCACTGCGATTCCTTTCTCCTCAAGAGGTTTCCCTTCCTGAACATCGGTATTGTACCGGCGGAAGTGGCTGAACGCGACTGGCGGAACAAATGGATTGTCCTTCACGCTATCAGGGAAGAAAGCGGTAATCCCCTTTGCCCCGCCGAAGTACATCCGGCCGGTTACCCAGGACCTGGCGGCAGCATTCTGCTGGAACTCATTTGCTTGCAGACCATCGGTCACATCGTAGTTCCGGAATGTTTCCGTACGCGGATCAAACTTAGACAACCCCTTATTGGTGCTCAGCCAGAGATTTCCGTGATTGTCTTCCAGAATGCCGAGTACGACGTCGTTTGGCAGGCCGTCCTTCTCCCGATACTGTCTGAATAACCCTGTTGCAGGTTCAAAACGGTTGAGCCCGCCGGTAGTTCCGATCCATAGCGTGCCCGAGCTATCCTCACGGGTACAGACGATGATATCGTTGCTCAGGCTCGTTGGGTTCCCTGTCTTGTTCACATAGGAGGTCGAGGTACCTGTCTCGCGGTCATAGCCGATGAGCCCACGCGCGTATGTGCCCGCCCAGAGGACACCCTGGTGATCTTCAAGGAGAGTCCAAACACCCCCCG
>JAWOMQ010000212.1:0-6746 GCA_033852415.1 Bacteroidota bacterium | reverse complement strand
GGGCCCGGGCGCTGGGGCAGCAGGGGCGATATCAAGCTCGGTGTCAGCGTATCCTATTCCGACATCAACAATACCGCCATGCTTATCGAAATCGCGCGGAAACAGAAAGGATATATGCCTGAGCTGTCGTTCGGTACGCATTTCTTTCAGGACCTGGTGGAGGCATCCATTCGATACCTTCCGCTCTATCCGGACGACAACGGCGTCATATTCAATGAACAATTCTTCACAACAGCGAGGAACATGTTGCCAGACCTCCTCCCTGAATACGCATCACTCTCTGATACAATCAGGGTCATAGAGTTGGCGGACTCGGCCGACGGGCATGTATTGCAGGTGCTGATGAATGGAGAAAGGGAAGAAGCAATTGCAGTCCTGACAAAGTCATCGGCACAAGCGCTTGTCGAACCGGAAACGGTTCATGAGGGAGAACTCCATGAGAAAAAGGATGACAGTCATTGGCGATGGCGTCTCAAGAGTGTGGAACGCATTGCCGCCAGACTTGATGCCAAACGATTTGGTGTAAAAGCGTTCTATGTCTTTGGCAGCACAAAAAACGCGACTGCCGGACCGCAAAGTGATATCGACCTTCTCATCCATTTCCGGGGAACTGCAAAACAACGAGAGGCCCTGATGACCTGGCTTGAAGGGTGGAGTCTCTGTTTGAGCGAGATGAACTACCTTCGGACGGGACGAAAAACTGATGGATTGCTGGACATCCATATTGTGACGGATGAAGATATCAAGAATCGAACCAGCTTTGCCAGCAAGATTGATGCAGTGACTGATCCGCCCCGGTTACTCGCGACCGGCAGGGATCTTAAGCACTGACCGATCGGAGTTAAATGAGCTCTCTGGTGGAGGATTCCAGATGCGCCAGGTGAAAACGCACAAGCGCCAGCTCAGGGCCATCGTGAGCCGCAGAATATGCTTGTGTCCTGCCGATTTCGTCTTTCCAGAAACCAGTGAGCCGGGCAGATTCGTGCACGTGGCCGTGAAGTGTTAACAAAGGCTGACGGATTTCAATGAAACGCCGCACCGCAATGCTGCCGACATTTGGATCCAGCGGCGCGTGCTCAACCATCTTCCCGTCCAGAGCAGCCCTGTCGATATGTGTTCGATATGGCGGAGTGTGAAACAGAAAGATCGCATTTGAAAGATCATCTGTTCCAGCCAGAACCTCAAGGTCGGACTTGATGGTTGCATTCTTTACCTCGGAGTCTGAAACCGGGACTGAACGTATTCCTTCATCAGGATGTGTACAGTTGATGTCCACGTAGCGCGATACATCATACCGTTCCCAATCTTTGAGCCGGAAGGGGGTCGGTGGCACGTATGCGTACCCGTAGACCGGGTGTGAAGACAACGAGGTTTTCTTTGCATGGATGTACTCCCAGAGCCCCCGTTTTTCACCCTCCAATATTGACCCTTCATCAGAACGTAAGTCGTCGTTTCCAAGGATGAGAAAAATTCTGGGAAATGATTTCCTCATTCTTTCGTGCATCTCATTGAAACGTGTGATCAAATAATCGTTCGCGAAATCAAGTATGGCATCACCCGCGGTCATCTGCGCCATCGAGAAGGAGGGGAATAAATCCCCGCCCAAAAAGACCGCTTGTGGCCGTTCTTCTTTGATCCGTGAGATGAGCTTTTCATACCGGTCGATATGCCCATGAAGGTCAGAGACAAAAAAGCAGACAGGGTTTCTAGGATTGTATCCCGATTTCAGGTCTAAATGAGCCATTTTCTTCTGGAAGCGCTCCTCCTCGTGTCAGTTCAAATCAGAAGAATTTACCTATTTTTGAAATCTTTTCATAGTGCTTCATGCACAAGGAGCATCCTGAAGCGGTAGCTCATGCCGGTTCAGTAGTGCGAACTGCATGCACCCCAAATGAGAGTTCGTGAACCGCCCCTGATGGGCCGATTTCAATCTGCAAGAAACTGGATGATTTCAAGGCCGAACAGGGTGCGCGTGAAAAATCCGGTTTTGTCCTGCAAGTCCAGTTTTTTCAAGTTCTTGATTCGTGATTTGTTCAGGCCTTTTATTTTGGAGTGTTTGAGTTCACTCCACTTTGCTCGTCTTCATCTGTTTCAGACGATTCACCATCAACCGAGATCGCAATACCTCCCATCTGCAGCAATATGCACTGCAACCCGCACACTTCCCGTCTGCCGGAGCCGGCTGGTTTTCCCAAACTGCTGTTACTTTCCCCGGAAAAGGATCATTCCATTCGGAGGCGGTTGACTTTCCCTAATTGATTGTTTACATTCTTCGTATCATTTCGCGAAGTGCATACGCTCTTTTAACCTCTTAGAGTTAAAGCTTTCTATTGAAAAGCAAAGGTGAAAATTTTAAGCTGGTTAATCTACGCGGGAAATGCAATGGCAGTGCTTAGATCCTCTCCTAAACATCATCCTTCCGAGAGATTTCCATTTTCAACGCTGACGAAGAGAACCTTTGCCGCCTTATGCGCCAAATTGATTTCTACAATTGCTCTCCCCGGCGATGGACAAATCTTTTCAACAAGCATTACAATAATCCCTTTTTCTGGTCATCATTGAAAGGAGCATCGTATGTCAATGGTTAAAGAGTTTAAAGAGTTCGCGATGAAGGGGAACGTTGTCGACATGGCCGTCGGCATTATTATCGGTGCAGCTTTTGGTAGAATCGTGACATCTCTCGTGACTGATGTGCTGATGCCGCCGATCGGGATACTCCTCGGCGGATTGGATTTCAGCAGCTTTGTGATCATGCTAAAGGAGGCCAGCGGGACTCAGCCCGCTGTCGTGATAAAGTATGGCGTGTTTATCAATGTTATCATAGACTTTATCATCGTCGCACTCTGCATTTTCTTGATGATCCGTGCCATGAATGCGATGAGGAAGAGAGCTGAGGCGCCCGCACAGGCGGTGGCGCCGACAACAAGAGATTGCCCGGAATGTCAGATGACTATACCAATCAATGCGAAGCGGTGTGGGCATTGTACAGCGGTACTTCAGGCGCGCTGACACGGTTCTTCCTGCCAGCCTGCCGTCTATTCATGCATTGAGTAGACTGACGAATGCCTCAATAAAATTTGCAGAAAGGAAAAGCAGATGAAAACAAAGGATGCTGTTGTAGCCATTGTTCTCCTGATGCTCATTCCATTGACACTGAATGCTCAGTGGAATCTCAACGGTCTTGGAGGGGGTGTGGGGATCGGTGGAGCTGTTGGTCACACGGATGCTGTAAATAACCAACTGGATTATCAGGGGAGAGCCTTCTTCAGATACGGTTTTGTCGATCACCTGCAGCTCGATGCGGGGATAGGCGAAACTCAGATCAAAGGAGACCAGTATAACACTCATCTCACCCCGTTCGATCTGCGGTTGCTCATTAGCCCCCTCTCCGATGACAGCTGGAATCCGTATCTTTACGGAGGAATCGGGATTCTTCATTACGACGTGCAGAAGTATCCGATGGTTCCTACTCCCGGTGCACCTCCGAATGGATGGAAGGGAGTAGTTCCGTTTGGTGTCGGGGTCCAGATTCCCTTCGTGGAACATGTCATGTTTGAGGTCAGCGGCGGTTACAATTATACGTTTAGCGATGATCTCGATGCACTAAGGGTCGATGGGAAAGACGGTTTTTGGGGTTTCCTCATAGGTCTTACGGCAACAGGTGGTGAGAGCGCTCTTGCGGATGCCGATAATGACGGACTGACGAACAAAGAAGAACGTGAACTTGGCACAGACCCTCATAATCCGGACACTGATGGTGATGGATTGAGTGACGGAGATGAGGTCCATAAATACCACACTGATCCGCTGAAAGTTGACACAGACGGGGATGGTCTGACCGACGGCGATGAAGTGTTGAAGTACCATACCGATCCGTTGAACAAGGATTCGGATGGGGATGGTCTGACCGACGGCGATGAAATATTGAAATACCATACCGACCCATTGAACAAAGATACTGATGGCGACGGCTTAAGCGATGGCGATGAAGTAATGAAGTATCACACCGATCCGCTCAAGAAGGACACGGATGGAGGTACGGTAGATGATGGAACGGAGGTTGCGCGTGGGACCAATCCTCTTGATCCAAAGGATGATGTCCCCGTGAAGCCTGAGGAGAAGAAAGAGGAGCTGAAGACCGAGGTTGGGAAAGCTATCGTGCTTGAAGGAATTGTTTTCAAGACCGGAAGCGCGGAAATCACTCCTCAATCAGAAGATATTCTGGTCAAGGCGTATAATACACTGAATGACAATCCGGAGATCGAAGTTCAAATAAACGGATACACGGACAACGTGGGTAAACGTTCGGCCAATATGAAACTTTCCCAGGAGCGGGCCGACGCCGTGAAGCAATTTCTAGTGGGTAAAGGAATTGCGGCTTCGAGGATGGTCACACAGGGGTTCGGACCGGATAAGCCGATCGCGTCAAATAAGACAGCTGACGGCAAGCAGAAGAACAGAAGGATCGAATTCCTCCGGACGAAATAAGATCACTGGCTCCATGCCTGAGCGTTAACCGTGCAAGCATGGATCTTTTCGGCATTTTAGTATGCGTAGATAAACACAAAATTTGCCGGCTCTGGCCGCTCGGCAGAATTTCCCAGAACCCTGCCGGGGCGACCAGAGCCGCTGATTACTCAACAATATGCGAATGGTTTCTGCCAGCAGGGAAATAACGTTGGACTCATTGGTGTATGCATCGGATGGCTGTCGCTCTTGGTGGGGACGGTCCGTGTAACGATGCAGATGAGACAAAACCACGCTGGAAACAAACGGACGATAAGACGGTCAAACGAACCAACAGGTACGTAACAAACATCCAATCATCGTGACGATTGAGCAGGTCTTTATATGGGGGGTCATTGCGTTCGTGGTGGTGCTGTTGCTCTTTGCCCTGGCGAACCTCTGGTCTCGTTTTCGAAACCGGACGAGACGCGACATTTTCGACGATAAGCGCCGACGTTAGGCTCATAGATGTGTCTGCCTTAGGGGCGCGATTCTTGTCAGTTCATCTGGCGGGAAAGAATGAAAGTACTTGACGCCACACGTCTCGCGGCAAAGCAGGTCCTGGACG
The DNA here is from genome assembly GCA_033852415.1 of Bacteroidota bacterium. Lineage (GTDB taxonomy): Bacteria > Bacteroidota > Ignavibacteria > UBA10030 > SZUA-254 > DATKPE01. The sequence goes on along the minus strand of JAWOMQ010000212.1, from coordinate 1,672 downwards.
CATTCGATTCATTCAATAGTGAATTCCGGACCATTACGCAGCGCGCGAAGAGACGATTCGAGGAGAAAGACTGGGAAGGCGGTCAGCGCGATTCCTCCGAGAGGCTTGACCTTTATGAGGTGATTCTTAACAGAGCAGCATCTCAACTTGAAAATGTGCCGGGTGGAGAGCCCAGAGATCAATCATCATGGGTGGCGGCGAAACCACATTTCGCCTCGCTGGTGAAACAGCGTTATGATATCGACCGGGCCGAGACCTTCTTCAACTCTGTCACCCGCAAGATGCTCTCAACTGTCGGTATAAATCGGGAGGTGGAATTCTTCTATCTTCATCCGAAGCCGGCAACGATACACGGAACCGGGTCTGTCTACCGGTCATATCCCAAATCATGCGACACAAAGTGCCTGATTCGCACAATCCTCGAGGGTTTTCCGTTTACCATTGGGTTCGAGAATATCGAACGGGACGCGGATAGGGTAGCCAGGGAAGTCGACCTGTTTCTGTGGCCGGTTGTGGGGAGTGAGGGGGTCTACACGATCGACGTGGTGAAGGCGATATTTTACCGGAACAAGGGTGCTTACATCCTGGGGAGAATAGTCGCAGATTCCCGCTGCTTCCCGATTATCATGCCGTTGGTCAACGGCTCGTGCGGACTCTATGTTGATACGGTTCTTTTACACGAAGCAGAAGCGGCTAATGTATTCAGCTTCGCATATTCGTATTTCCGTGTCGATGTGGAGCGATATGATGCCCTCATTGTTTTTTTGCGGTCCATCATGCCGGGTGTACCGCTGGCCGAACTATACACTTCGCTCGGATATAACAGGCACGGGAAAACAGAGTTCTACAGGGAGTTGCACCGATTCGTGCACGTGTCGAAGGAGCAATTCGTCATCGCACCGGGGCTTGAGGGATCTGTTATGATGGTGTTCACACTTCCGAATTTCGATTTTGTGTTCAAAGTGATCAAGGACCGCCCTTGCTTCCTTCGGTCCAGTCATCTGACCCCGAAAGGAGTAACCAGAGAAGAGGTCAAGTATCGGTATCATTTTGTATCTCACCGGGATCGTGCAGGTCGCATGGTCGACACGCAGGAATTTGAAAATCTGAAATTTAGAAAAAAGCGGTTTGCGCCCGACCTCCTTCGTGAATTTGCCATGGCTGCAAGAAATTCCGTCACCATCACTGACGAATTTGTCATCATCAAACACCTGTACGTCCAGAGGAAAGTTACACCGCTGCCGATCTATTTTCAATGTGAGAAGAACCCTGAGAGGATCCGCGACGTGCTGATCGATTTCGGATATTTCCTCAAAGAGCTCGCCGCAAGTGGTGTCTTTCCCACCGATTTGTTCAACATCTGGAACTATGGCGTGACTCACTGGGGAAGAGTTGTCCTCTTTGATTATGATGATGTTGTCCCTCTCGAAAGGATCACATTCAGAGAAAAACCCTCCCCGCGCGATGCCATAGAGGAGTTGGAACCTGAGGATAACTGGATTGTTGCGATGGAAGGGGATTTTTTTATGGACGAGATCGACCGCTATTCTGGCATTCCGCAACCTCTCAAAGGTATATTTAAATCGGTCCATGGGGACCTCTATACGCTGAGCTTCTGGGAAGATCTTACCAATCGATTGAAGGCGGGAGAGATCTTCGATGTCATACCATA
>JAWOMQ010000229.1:0-28719 GCA_033852415.1 Bacteroidota bacterium | reverse complement strand
AGTTGACGGGGAATGCGGAAGATCACCCATTGCTGCATAGCCGGTGTGCCATTATAGTAGTGTCCGGCAAGCCACATCTCACAAATCCTCAGAAGAGGCGCAAGGAATTTAACCGCGTCAGTGTCCGATTGCGTGAGAGCATCTTGAAATTTATTTGACACCGCCAGTTTTTCACGGATCATACGAAGATTTTGTTGCAGATCCGGTGTGGTGCCTATCTTCGCTTTCTTATCCATATCGAGAAGACCGGCGATCATGCCCGCCGCAGCCAGCTCGGGATCGTCCGGAGGCAAATCCGGAAAGAGTGACTGAAGAATTTGGATCTGGGCGTCAAGATCTGCCATCGGTAACTCACGGGTAGTTGCGCGTGGGACATTCTTCAACGCGCGGCGTACAAAAAAATCCCTCTTAACAGTAAAGATGATACGTTCGCGCATTGTCTTGAGCTGTAGAGCACGGAGCTGGTCCTGAACGTCAAAGAGCCGAGCGAGGAAATCGTCGACAAAAGGCGCCATCTCAATGATCCGGTGGGATATCTCGGGGCCGGACATACCGACGCCTTTCGTATGCCTGTACTCGTCGAAACGAGCGCAAATTTCTGGATTCTTCGATCTAACTTCGTCGAAGAATATTTTTGTCAACTCAGCGAGTTTGTGAGGGTTGAAAAGATCGGGATAGGTAAAATTCTTGAGGTGAAGATCCAAAATATCAATATTTTGCGGCATTTGTGCATACAAAAATTATACAGAGATCATTAATTTAGTATACACAATTTTCGCTGAAGTTTGAAATACTCCTTCTCATTTATGCCGATATCGACTTAGTCACACCGACGGGAGGGTGGAATGCAGCGGTCACTCCCGAATATCGACATCGCCGATTTTCAGATTCTGGATAGATGTACCTGCCGGATATGGTCGGGGCGGCATCGGGGATTCAGTGATGGCGTGATCTGTTGTTACCTGCAGATCCACACCGGTTTGCAACTGCTGAGTGACCATCCACACGCTCATATGCCCAATCCAACGCCTGGCCGATTGTGTTGGCATTGTCATCACTCTTATATCATGGTGACCCGGGGAGAGGGGGTACGTATACCACACCGAGGTCCCTTCCCCGGGATGGTATGCAGCAGTATCTACCGTACCATCAATGTTCACCTCAATTCGAACGGGTCGTTTGGGCTCATCCCCCTGCGTGGGAGTTGTCAAAATGGCTAAAGTTCCGCTCGCCCGATTGCCGGACACGGAAAGATCAAATCCGGTCGAATCTGCTTCGTACCGGTCGATACTTAATTGAGGCCTCTTGACACCTTCAGCCAATAGTTTCTGTAGCGTGCCGATATCTATTGTTTTTCCCTCGAGAACAAGTGCAGTCGATTTGTTGGTGGAGAGAAGTCGCACTTCCCCGGTTGTCGGATAGAGTGAATACCGAATACTATTGTTCTGAATGCTCCGGATCTCATACTCACAACCAGCCACCAATGGAATCAGTTTCTCGCTGAGGGGATGGAGTTCATAAATTGCAGTTTCGTAGCCGGTGAGGGGAAGTTCTAGTCGTGAGCCAAGAGCATAAAGACGGGGAGAAATCCACCTATCTGGATATACGCGCTCCAGAACCAGCGAGTCGGCATCCGGCCCGATTCCATAATCACGCAACAGGTCAACGCGCAACGTATCTGAGACAATCCAGGGATTCCTTGCCGCGATGATCCCATCCTTACCTTTAAAATGAACGTATGCATACGATTCGCGGCTCTTTGGATCACCCCCAACCATTTCAGTTGTGGAGAGAATCGGAAAGCGGTCTCGTGCCCATCTGATAGCTCCTGCCATCGCGTCCCATTCGCCATCGGAGAGAATATCGGGAGAAATATAGAGCTCCCACATCGAAACGCCGCGGGCGAAGTAGAGAAGCACCTCGTTTGTAAACTTATCCAGTGGTTCGGCCTCGCCTCCAAGTTTCTCAAGGTTCCCTTTAATGATGCCATGGGTCATAAGATTCTGAATCGGAAACCAGAAACCGTTTTTCCGGAAATCCTCGTACAACGACAGATCACGGTATGTTATGGCAGCGTCGCGCGGGCTCAGGGATGGCACATCTGCATAACCGTAATCTTCTCCTTGCATCCAGATCTGATTCGCGTACTTGACCCACCATGGACTGAGCCAGGTCCCGGAGGTAATATTAAGAAACATGTTCGGATTTATCTCCCGCACGGCTTTGCACTTGTCGATAACAGACTCCATGACTGCTCTCCGAGAATAGATACCCACAGGATGCCCATGATCCGACTCACTGCAGGAAAACTGTATTCCATCCCACTTGAAGTAACCAACTCCTTCATTCCGGACAAAATCGGTTGTCCTTTTGCGGAACAATGCGCTGTAGTTTTTTCCCGCAAGACACATCATCGCGGTGTTCGGGGTATGTCCCACAACCTCATACCCATGATCTTTCATCCAGTTTACGCGCTTCATGCGGAACGAATAACCGCCGGTCGGCCCGAGCCACATACCGAGACTCGTTTTTGTCTTGCTCAGTTCCTCTGCAATCGGTTTCAGCCCTCGAGGAAATTCATTTTTCCTCAACACCCAATCGCTCTGGTAGACATCCCATCCGTCGTCCAGCACAAAAGCGTCGAGCGAGATGTGGTGTTTTTCTATCATATTCTTTTTGATAAGGCCGATAATGCGAAATATGTTCTTCTCGTTCATCACGTTCGCGTCGGGAACTCCCCGATATTCCGGGGAGCGCAGGTCATACCAGCTGTTGTATAACGTATAGGGCTTCAACGGTGCGACTCGTATATCGTCGACATACCTCATGAACCAGAGCTTGACCAGGGTATCGGGACAAATTCCCTGCACGATCGATTCACTCCGGTAGCCGTCAGGCGTGATCTTTTCGCCAACCTCCTGGCCGCACATAATCGTGAGGCCTGACTGGTCTTGCAGAACATTATTATCAGCCGCAGGATATTCCATGCCAAAGAACATGCCTCCGGTCCCGGATTCAATTGCAACCGGTTGGCCGAATCCTCCGTTTTTGATGATCCGACAATTCTGGGAAATTTTCTCCCTTAATGGCCATATCCGTTGCAAAAAATGGCCGGCATCCGAAGTATCGATGACTTCGAGGCGCTGGCGAAGATAAAATTTGTCTCTGTCCATCTGAAAGATAAGCCGCACCTGCAGCGGGAAACCGTTTCCTTCGAGGAGGAATTGCAGTTCCTTTTTGCCTTCCCCGAGGGACGCCGAGTCGATGTGCTCCACAAGGAAGTCTTGACTGGTCAGAAGAACAGGGTTCTCCGCGTTATTGATCATTTTGGGGGCCTGCCAATCAGTCCACATGATTTCCAAGGCAAAATCGGCATCAGCGGTCAACGAGGTTGGGCCCGTTCCCAACTTCCGCCCCCACGCTGGAAGTACAGATAACGTGCTGGACACAATTTTCTTTGAAGAAACAGTCAGCCCGAAGTCAATTTTATTGTTTGAAAGATGCACAACCCGGCTCTCAGGTTTTCCCTGCGAATTGCAGACCGACCGCGCCAGGCAAAGTGCAAGAAGAGAGAGAAAAAAAGTCTTCGCCATATTCATAACGGATTCCAGGATTGTTTTCGTTATCCTCTGCACTATGGTTGACACAGGAAAGATTCCTCACGCGGCAGAGAGAGCTTCTGACCTGCCGCGGCGACCTGAAACAGAAGTTCGCTGCCGCCGGTCTTATTGAAATAATCTATACGGAATGGATGAGCTCCACCGGAGAGGGCGATGAAACCGTCCTTTAACGATGAGCCATGGAGGCCATCGTTGTCCACCACCATCTCGTCACCCACCCAGAGTCGGCTTCCATCGTCAGAGGTTAAGGCAAAATGATAGACATCATCACCCGGCACTACCAGATAACCGGTGTATCTCATTCCAAAGTATTCATTTCTTTTCCTCATTTGGAGATCAATCCGTGGCGTAATTCCTTCCTCAACGGGGTGAAGAGAATTGTACGCCGGCAAACTATCCCAATTGCCTTCAAAATATGAGTAACGGACTCCGTGAGGAAAATTTTCTATCCCGACAGAGGGTGCCGGCCTGACTTTTGTGATCTCTTTCATTACAACATCACTGACTCTTGCCTCCTTGTAGAAAGATTGCGCCTTAACGACAGCTGTTTCAGTGAGGTGGACCGGCCCGGTATAGCGGGCAGAGGTATTGCCCGGATCGGAACCATCAAGTGTGTATCGGATTGTAGTCCCGGGTGATGAACCGGTGATCGTAACATCCAGATCCTTCAAGAAAATTGAAGTCGAGGCAGTAATGATTGGCGGATGAAATATCAAAGGGTCCTGCTTAAATTCCATGACCATCACAGCATCTGCCGTATCCGGGCTGATATGTGACAGTGCGACTGTCGTCGTGTCGCCCGATTGCATACATTGGAGTGGTTTGCCGGGCTGTTGAAGCATGAACACTTTACCCTCGATGGGTGCGGTACCAAGGCCGGTAAAACGGAGCACACCTCCGGCAGGCCACTCGAAAAGATGGAAATACAACCGGACAGAACCATCGGGCATCTGTTTGCGGGTGCACCGACCCCACGAGGTTGATGAAAATGGTGAACTCACGGTACCGTATATCGATTCTCCATTACTCTTCATCCAGGCACCAATATCATTCAATCTGTCCACGCTTAAGGGCGGAAAGAGCCCCTCGGAAGTTGGACCGACATTCAACAAGAAATTTCCTCCCTTGGATGCGATATCAACCAGCATGCGGATTAGTTCTTTCGAGCTTTTGAAATTATTATCCGCTTTGTTATAGCCCCAGTGATCGTTCATGGTCATGCAGGTTTCCCAATCGACATCAGGCAAACCGGTGGCGGGAATTTCCTGCTCGGGCGTCCCAAAATCACCGGCAAATTCACCTTCCTGGTTAAATCCTTCCATCCCCGTTCGGCCTGCACCGACCCGGTTGTTGATGATGCAATCAGGCTCAAGTGTTCTGACATAATTATAAATTTCGTTTCCATACTCGTGATTCCATGTCGATTCCCATTCTCCATCGAACCAAAGCACGCCTATATCTCCGTAATTCGTCAATAATTCTTTCAATTGGTTTTTCAGGTATTGAACATAGCGCTCATAGCTGGCTCCCTCCGCCGGTCGATCAGTCTCCCATTCACGGCGCGGCAGGTAATCAGGGTGATGCCAATCCATGATTGAATAGTAAAAACAGATCTTCAGCCCCTCCTCCCGGCATGCCGCTGCGAGTTCCTTCAGCGCATCCCGGTGAAACGGCGTGTTCATAATATTGAACTCCGTATAGCGTGAATCAAACATGCAGAATCCGTCATGGTGTTTTGAGGTGATAACGATATACTTCATCCCGGCATTCTTTGCCATCCGCACCCATTGCCTGGCGTTAAATTTCACGGGATTGAACCTGTGGACGAAATCGTCATACTGTGTAAGGGGAATATGCGCAGAATTTCGGATCCACTCACCATAATCCGTTTTGCCGTTCCACTCGCCGGCGGGAACTGAATACAATCCCCAATGGATAAACAGTCCGAAACGGGCTTCCCGCCACCATTTCATCCGGGCATCGCGGTCCACCTTTGCTTCATGGAGAAAATCCTGGGCGCGGGATTCCAAACAGTACCCGTGGCTGAGAACCATCCAAGCCAGAACAAGCCACGCGCTCAGTCGGAGCGGGGAAAGCGTTTTCATAAAAATCTCCAGTTAATTCGCTAATGCTGCTGCGTTATCACGGGGGAATTATAAACTCCGATCGTTGAAATAGCCGGACAGGCTTTCGCATGGTAAATATTCACACGCAGCTTCATCATTTGAGTGCGGGGAATCCGGAACAGCCGCTTGCGTCCAATAGTCGAGCCCTGAGTTATCTTCTCCCAGCGCCCTTTCCACCATGCCTCGATCGAGAACTCTTCCACGCGCTGGCCAAGCGGAATGTATTCCCCGAGCATAATCACATTCGCACTCACCGGATGATTCCACGATATCTCGAGGGTGGCACTCCGCACCGAATCATCTGTTGCCCAGTAGGTGCTCACGCTGCTGTCGATCGAGTTTGCGGCGGCAAAGTGGGGATCATTTCCCCGGATGTTGCTGGATGTTGCACTCCCATCGTCAACGAGATTGTGAGCGAACGTCGTGTCTATGAGTTTTTTCAGACCATAAAGCGACTGAACATCCTTTCTGTTAAGATGCCCATCGGGTTGAGGGGGGATGTTCAGGAGAAGCGAGGCATTGTGCCCGACGGAATTAACATAGAGATCGAACAGCTCTTCCGGGGTTTTTACGAGGCTATCTTCCCCTGGATGATAGAACCAACCAGGCCGTATTGAGACATCGCACTCGGCGGGAATCCAGAATTTGCCGTTTTTCGTGCCATTGATCCCCTGTTCGTAGCGCACATATCCCGGTGCGGCTTCATCACCCTTCTCGCCCACGGGTGTATAGGTCGACCAGCACGTGTCACCGGAAAATCCATTTTCGTTTCCGACCCACCTCACATCAGGACCGACGTCACTGAAAATAACCGCTTCCGGCTGAAGCTCACGGACTATTTTCCAGGTTTCGCTCCAACCATAGTATGTAGTCCGGTCGATCACCCTCGTTTCGCGCATCCCGCCATAGTATCCATCTCCACCGTTTGCACCATCGAACCAGACTTCCGATATCGGACCATAACGTGTGAGCAATTCCCGCAACTGGTTTCTGTAGAATGAAATATACTCTGGCTTGCCATATTCGGCATGATTGCGATCCCACGGGGAAAGGTACACGCCGAATCCGATTCCGACTTTCCGGCAGGATTCCGAAAATTCTTTGACGACATCACCAGTGTCGTTCAGCCAGTGGCTATGACGTACCGATTGCGTTGTAAAATCGGATGGCCAGAGACAAAAACCATCGTGGTGCTTGCACGTAAGAATCAATTCCTTCATCCCGGCATCCCGTACAGTCCGCGCAATCTCGTCTGTGTTCAGGTCGGCAGGGTGAAACAAATCAGGATTTTCATCCCCATATCCCCATTCCTTGTTTGTGAACGTATTCATATTGAAATGAATGAACGCGCAATACTCCAAGTCCTCCCACATTCTCTGGCGGACTGTCGGAACGGGGTCGAGGGGTTCCGGCGCGGGTACAAGATGGTAATCCCTGCAAAGGATAGAATAGATGTGCCGGGCCATTACATTGGCCCCATCGCCGTCGGGATGAACTTTATCAGGAAAGAGCTCTGATTTGGATTCCAGGGCATGATAGAGATCAATCAGAGAGACACCCGTTACCAGCGTAAGCGCCTTGATCCTCGGAATAATCTGCAGCCGTATGATTGTATCGTTGATTCCCCAATCCCCCGGGAAGGCCGGCAGGGGTGTGCACACATAAATCCGGGGATGTGACGGCAGCGTTTTGAACTCCTGCACAAAGGAGATGTAATCTCGCTGGAAGTCATTCTTGTACCTCCAATTCTGGGGCTTGGAGTCGTTTGTTCCCAGCATGATAATTACAATGTCGGGCAGAAACCTTTTAGCGTCAAGGAATTCCTTCTCATGCCGGTAAGGATAATCGCCTCTTGATAGGAGCGTCCTGCCGCTCACGCCGAAGTTCCTGACCTCAAATTGACCGCCAAGCATTTCCTGCAGCTGCGCGGGATATGAGTACTTGTCTCGTTCCCCGATGCCGGAACCGTAGGTGATACTGTTTCCGACACAGGCAATCTTTATTGGAGCTTTCTCCGGCTGGAAGGAATGAAGGGGATAGACAAACAAGCCCGTCATCAGGGTAAGATAAAAGAGCAAGAGTGAGAATTGGGGGTGAAATGATCGGACTTCCATAGTCAGTTGTCGCGCATAGACACACCACCTATAAAAGCACCGTGCCTTCGCAGGGTTCGCGAAGGCACGGTTATTGACCGGTTATTTCGTTCTGAGGAATTCTATACGCCGGTTTTTCTGTCTTCCCTCTGGTGTCGTATTGGGGGCAATCGGTTTGTCTGATCCAAGTCCTTTAGTTTGAACCCGGTCAGCCGCAATCCCTTTTTTCACCAGCCAATCTTTCACCGCATTAGCTCTCGCGAGGGAAAGTTTTTTGTTGAATGATTTCGATCCGACGTTATCCGTATACCCCTGAATCTCAACTTCAATCTCGGGATTCTGGTTCAATGTATTGTACGCCTTGGCAAGAGTGTCCTCAGATTGCGGGGTCAGGTCTGCCTTTCCGGTCTCAAACTCCACACCCTGGAGGACAATTGCCTGGCCGATCTCAACTTTTAACTCTTCCTTCTTGAAGTCATCTTTGGGATCGAGAGGATTTGTACCATTTGTGATCTCATCACCATCGTTTACACCGCCGCCATCCGTATCTTTTTTCAACGGGTCAGTATGATATTTATGAACTTCATCCCCATCCGACAATCCATCGCCATCCGTGTCTTTGTTGAGTGGATCGGTGTGATAGGTCATTACTTCTTCCCCATCACTCAAACCATCGCCGTCTGTATCCTTATTGAGAGGGTCTGTCTTGTATTTCAACACTTCGTCTCCATCGCTGATACCGTCACCGTCGGTATCCTTGTTATTCGGATCAGTCTTGTACTTGTGCACCTCATCACCGTCCGATAAACCGTCCCCATCGGAATCAACTTTCAACGGGTCGGTGTGATAGCGATTCACTTCTTCGCCATCCGTAAGACCATCCCCATCCGTGTCCGCCTTGTGGGGATCTGTACCCAATCGGTTTTCCTCATCGTTTGACAGCCCGTCACCATCAGGATCTGCGTTGCCGCTCTCGCCCGTAACCGTAAGGCCAACAACAAAGCTCCAGTAGTTGTCCTTCTTCGAGTCGAGGATGATAGCGTTAATGCTGTCAGAAAATGTGAAATTGTATCCGCCGCTGGCCTCGAGGAGGATTCTGTCTTTTAACAGGTATTGGAGGCCAACCCCTACGGGTACAACACCTGTCCAGTTGGTACTCGGAACTCCGTTTGCCAGTGATGGAGTTTCTTCATTCCTGAAATATAGAGCACCGATGCCGCCGTAGACGTAAGGATTCCATGATGCGAATGTAAATGGATCGTAGAGGATCCGTGCCTCAATGGGAACCAGCAGAGTCTGATAACCATCTCCCGCCAAACGCCCGACGCCAAATCCAAGCTCTCCCTGTAAGGGATCGATAAAGCCGTAGCGCACAAACGCACGTGCATTGAACCGATAGAGTCGATCACGCACTTCGGTATCCCCAAAATTTCCACCGTAACCAAGGCCGACACTGACGCCGGTCTTGCTTATCTGCGCATTTGTCCGGACCCAGGACAAACAGCATAAAATGACAACAATCAGTAACCATCGGTACCTCATAGTATGCCCCTTTTGAAGAAGTCTGGAAGAATTAAATGAAAGTTGCAAAGATTGCGGAATAAAATACACAAAGAGGATATCATTCGCAAGCTGTTAAAGAATGATCTGGTCCTGGCCAAGATGTCCTAGAGATTGTTACGCCACATTTCACTCCTCGGGGAAACGAATGGGCGAATTCAAGTCGGGATGGCATTTTAAGGTTGACTACACGCTGACACCCGAAGTATAAAGGGAATTCCCGGGAATCGTGCACCCCGATCTTGCCAGTCATTTCCCCACCTCAAAAGGAGTCTCACGCACATAGAGCATGAAAGTTTTGATTTTCCCCGGACGATCCCCTTCTCTCGGTACATATCGAAAGCCATTCAACGATTCATCCACTCCAATATCGATAACAATGTAATGAGGATGATCGGGCTGACTACTGCCCCATTCCGTGTGCCAGATTGTTTCAGGGTCACCGTCGAAACAGTTTTCGGCCCGACCATCTTCCGCGAGAAGTTCTTCTGAATCGACCGCATAGATCTTCCACTGACCCCGGGGAAGGGGGTTCCCGCGCTCGTCGAGCACGTACAATTCCGAAGCTGAGGCGAAATGGTCATTCCCAAGTGATGAGAGCGAACGCAGGCAGATATACCGGCCCCGTTTGACTGTAAACGCAACGTCCTGAGGGGTATCTCCACTTTTGAAATCTCCTTTCGCCACAAGATCCGAATCAGAAAATCGGATTTGCCCTTTCATCCTCGGCGGGAGAGACGGTCTCAGGCGATCCTCCATAAGTCGATCGAGGATTGGTTCACGCAAGCCCCTGATCTGACCGGGTGCTTGCTCTTCCATTTCGAGGACGATGCATTGATTTTCTCCCTTTCTAAGCCATACACCGGGCAAATAGAGAGTTTGCTGCGGACCGATATACCAATAGCGGCCAAGATTGTGACCATTCACCCACACACAGCCTTTCCCCCAGCTTTGCATGTCAAGAAATGAGTCGCCCGGTTTATCTATGGTAAACACTCCCCGATATATTGTCGGACCCGAGGTGAATCCGGCAGACAACGGCAGAAATGACGGGACCGAGTTTAGAGGAAAAGGATACATTTTCCAGTGCAGGATTTCCTTTCCATCGAGCGTCACTTTGTCGGTAATCCCCTTCCGGTTCGCAAGGAGCTCCTTTCCATAATTGATCCGTCCACCATTCTCGACAAGGATGTCGAGCGTCGCCGGAACCGCATTACCATTTAACTGGACAACATGTTGTCTGTACCTCCGGTCAAGGGAAGCAATCTTTTTCCCGTTCAGGTAGACAATCCCATAGTCACACAATCCACGAATATCAAGCAAACCTCGTGGAGGGCGCTGCAGTTCTGCCCTGTATAATAGATAACCATACGACTGACCGATATCTTCCATAGATCTCGGTTGGTCGGCAATAACAGGGTTGGGAAGCCAATCGTTGAAGAGACCCCCCATATTCTGAACAAGAAACGCGGGAATTTCGATCGTTGCCGGTGACGTCGGTACATCCGGAATTACAACGCCTGTCTGGAGGTGTTTCTTTATAACTTCCCTCAACTTGTGAAACTTAGGAGTTGGCCTGCCAGCCTCATCAAGCGGGGCATCATAATCATAGCTCGTGGGCTGAGGTTGAAACCTTCCACCAAAATTTGCGCCGTTCAGAAATCCAAAATTAGTCCCGCCGTGGAACATATAGAGGCTCACTGAAACGCCGTGGGAAAGCATCCAATCTAGATTTTTGGCAGTCTCATCAGCATCGACTTTTGCATGGGGTTCGCCCCAATGATCGAGCCAACCGGGATAAAATTCGGGAACAAGGTACGGACCATGCGGGAGGTAGGGATTCAGGGCCTTGAGGATCTCATCGCCGGTAGCTCCATTCACACCCGGGAAAACACCAGAGATGTAAGCATTCGTGATTTGAGAGGGACCATCGGCGCTAAAAAGGGGTACCTCGAAGCCGGATGACCGGATAAAGTCCCTGATGGCGCAGAGGTACGCGGTATCTTTTCCGAACGAGCCGTACTCGTTCTCCACCTGCACAAGGATGATCGGACCTCCGCGGGTAATCTGTAGGGGAGCGAGTTCCTGCCCAAGCCGGCTGAGGTACCGTTTGCATGCTGACAAGAACCGTGGATCGGCACTCCGGACTCTCATCCCGGTATCTTTTAACAGCCATGACGGAAATCCGCCGAAATCCCATTCCGCACATACATAAGGGCCGGGACGAAGAATGACATATAAGCCGACCTCCTGCGCAGTTCTGATAAACCGCGCAATGTCCGCATCTCCGGCAAAATTGAATACCCCTGGCTCAGGTTCCTGGATGTTCCAAAACACATATGTCGCAACAGTGTTCAGTCCCATTGCCCTGGCTTTAGACAGCCTGTCTTTCCAGTACGCGGGCGGGATACGTGTGTAATGGAGCTCGCCGGAGATGATTTGAAATGGTTTCCCATTTAGCAGAAACTGACTATCACCGATCACAAACGATTGAGAATCACCCTCCGATACCGTCATGAGAAGAAAGAGGCAGGCCGACAGGATTCGTGATAGTACGCTGCGGATCGTCTCTTTTTGCGGCAAGTTGTTCATCGGATCTTCTGAGGGGAACTGAAACTATGAGGATATGCATTGCGAAGGTATTTCTGGACTTCAGGAATGTCGGATTGAGTTGTCAGATCAATGACATGCTCGGATAAGGGGATCGTATACACCGATTTCGGCTTTTGCTCAACCATTAACTTCACTGCAAGAGGAAGTTCTTTCTCATTCCTGACAGGGTGCAGCGGGACGGCCGACAGGTAGGGGAGAATTTCGTCAAAGGAAAAACGAAAGATATTCATGCTGACTCCAATCCGGCCGAGGTGGTCGCTTGCCATTTTCACCTGCGCTTGGGTCGGTTTCTCGATGATATTCGTCAAATACCCTTCCGGATCCTTTTGAATCACTGAAAACTGGGCAATGCGATCTGCGCTGAATCTTAACCCGTTCCGGTCATAATCAATCATTGCATTCGGATGCATATCGTGCAGCAAGAGCTTCAGAGAGGGGACTGAATAAAGATTATCGCTGTTGCAAACCGTAAACTTCTGTCCCCGCCATCGATCCGTCGCGGCAAGAGCATGCCCAAGAGCGTCTGCAGTGCCGAGCGGCTTCGACCGGTTCGGAGGAATCGGTTGGACCACATACGAAAAACGGAGTGGTAGAAATTCCCCAGCATGCTTTTCTTCCTCGTAATATCGCCGCACGGCGGAGCCGCGTTCTCTCACAACGATTACAACGTCTCGGTATCCGGCCTCCCGGATGTTCCAGAGAAGATAGTCCAGAAATGGTCTCGAATGACTCCCAACACCGATCATGGACTTTGATTTTGCCGATGCTTCACTCCGGAGCGGTGCGGAAAGTGATGGATCGATATTTTTTTTCATCCGGCTGGAAAGTCCGCCGGCAAGCACGACAATGTTCGGCGAGGATGCCGATCCCGACTCAGTCATAGCTCCCTTTTTGTTCCTTCTGCAATCGTCACAATGTACGATTTTCCACCTTCCCGTTCTATGGCGGCGGCTATTTCCTCCGTGTGCTCCGGTGCATATGCAAACATGCAACCGCCACCGCCTGAACCATTTATTTTTCCGCCAAGAGCGCCGGCCTGACATGCAGCATCGAGCATCTTGTCGATCTTCCTGGTAGAAATACCAAGCACATCCCTTAGCATTGCCTGATGATCCAGAAGGAGACTGCCGAATTTCTTCTCATCGAGGATATCACTTGCCATGAGAGAGCGGGCTTCACGTGTGATATCACGATTCCTCAACGTGCCTTCCAGAAGGCGGTATTCATCTGTGGAGAGAAACCGTTTAAGCCGATCAAGATCTTCTGTTGCTGCGTTGTAAAGAGAGAAACGAGCGTCGCGCTTTTTCAGATTTTCATTAATGGCAAGGACCCTGTCCTTGCTCCGGGAAAGGACCTTCTTCGTATCCTTGGGTTCTCCCGAATCACCGAGAACAAATCTGCCAGAGGGAGACGGCAGAGGGTCAATCACGTCAACGGGATAAAATTGGATATGCACAACACCTCCGACGGCAGTCGTGTAATGATCCATACTTCCGCCCGGCTCATGGAATTCCTCCACTTCCGCCCTGTGAGCCAGCGTCGCAATGTCCTTCACGGTAAGGATGCCCTTCCGTTCACCGAGATACGAGAGAAGATGTATCCACGAAACGACAAGCGCCGAAGAGCTTGAAGTGCCGGCATTAATTGGAATTTCACCGTGGACCGAGCAGTCGAAGCCACAGAGATATGCAAAACCGGCTTCGCGCATGACTTTCAACCCGCTTCTAAAATAATCCCGTTCGTGACGATAATCTTCAAGTGAATTCAGGGACAGCGACTGGTGCTCTCCGAGATCTGGTAAATCAATCTGGATTGATGAATCATTTCTTGGAGTGGCGTGAATCCGGATGCGGAGAGAAATAGCACAGGCGATAACAGGTAGTTGCAGATAATCCTGATGCTCGCCAAAAAGGCAGATGCGTCCGGGGGTTGAGACCTGAATTTTCTTGGAATCCTCAGAATTCACAATTTTCACTTCTTTATTGGTGACGCACCGCCGGGTGGTGCAGCATTTCGCTCTCGCAGTCGCTGGAGCATCCTCCTGATGTCCATAACCCCTTTTATCGCCACGTAAACTGTAATTGTGCAGTACCAGAGGAGACATGCGAGCGAAAGCGCCCACCAAAACCAATGTCCGATCATAGGCGTTGTTCTCCCTGATGATCCTGTGAGGTTTTCATGAGAGATCCGATGACCATTGCGGCGGCGGTACAAACATAGGCGGCGATACCCGAAAAATAGGGACCGATCTTTTCCATGAGGGGTCGTGTTGATTCAAGCTGCTGGAGCACAAGAAAAGAGAATGGAATCGCAGCGCCCACCGTTATAGAGGCGGTGGCTCCCCAGTTGTTCGCCTTCTTCCAGTAACAACACGCAATCAAGAGAACCGACATACTTGAGAGATAGATTGTGCCCGTTACGCCGAGATACGTCCACAAATCTCCTTTGAGCGGATACCATAATCCATAAAAGAGAAGAAATACACCTATCAGTGCGACGATGGTTCGATTCCAGAATAATCCTTTTTTTTCAGACCATGGTTTCTTTCTGAAAGGAGCAAGAATATCATTATAGATGACACTTCCCCAGGCAAGCATGTAGGATGAGTCAGTGGACATATCAGCCGCAAGCATCGCTGCAACCAGGATACCCATGACACCAGCGGGAACAAAGAAGGCCAGAAATCTCGGCATTGCGTGGAGGGTATCGGTACCCACAATTCCCGGAGAAAGAGTAGCCAGCGCAGCAATCCCCCAGATACCGGGAATTAAAAATCTGCACACGAAGAAGAAACTTGTTCCCTTATAAATTTTCAGACCAGTTTTTGTATCCTTGGCCGCGAGCAAGCGGCTTATGGTTGTCTGCCAGGTAAGAACTGCCGCCAGGTTAAGGAAGAGATTGAACAACACATATGGCCATCCCATGTTAGGATTCACGAACGGATTAAAGCCGCCATTGCCATAATGCCTCATGACAGCGTCAGCGAGACTGCCCCACCCCACACGTAAAAAGATCATGACCGTTACGATAATAAGACCGACGCTCATCACGACGAATTGGAGAAAATCGGTAACGAGAACAGAGAGCATACCCCCGAGCACAGTGTAGACTGCCACGGCAATCAGGAGGAGTGACATGATAAGCTCAAGGTAGTTGATGTTTCCCCCGGAAACGAGGATCAGGAATTCTCCGCCGGTCCTGAGAAATACTCCCATATTCAATAATCCGCCCAAAACTATCACAACGCCGGATGCCCAACGGACACGTGGACCAAATTTGTGCTCGAACAATTCCGGAATGGTTGTTACACCTGCATCACGGAGCGGCTTTACGCAAAACCCGGTTACTCCGACAAAAAGCATCGCGGCAGCTGTTATAATGCCGGGGGTTGCTCCCGCAAAGCCGAACTGGTAGCCATTCTGGGCTGTGTACATTGCAGTCACAATCCCAAACTCTGTTGCGGCTAACGACGCTATTCCCAGATATACATCCATCTCCCTGCCGGCAATCAGGAATGCCTCCACGTTCCCAACGTACTTGCGAACCATTAACCCGGCCGCCATCGTACCGAGCAGATAAAGGCCTACGATCGTGCCATCAAGGAAAGTAAAATTTGTGCCGATCATGACAATGGATTTTCAAATATTCACGTCCGGCCAGGCGGACAAAGAGTTGAAAAAACCCGACCCCTTCAAGAAACGCCACAATATACAAATTAAGGATTAAAAGAGGAACACAAGCTTGCCGATTGGAGATCGGCTTCCTATAAATCACGCTGAGAACGAAATGACTTCCGTCAACGAAATTATGGATTGAGCTCATTTCTGGCCGGGAGGAACTAAAAAGTTAACGGCGATAACCTCATTCCTCTGGGTAGGTTCACACTGCGATTGGAGTAGGAACGGTCGTGTATCTCACGAATGTGAGAAAGGAAGAGTAGTTTCTTACCGCGACGAAAAGGATCAGCGGTCAGGGGGTTTCACAGGGCAAATGCTCCGATGGAAACATCCGGCACAATTAACCTGGGCGCGGGGGACGGGCGTAAAGCACCGCGGGCATCGATCGATAAAAGGATTGCTGACTTCAAGTTTACATTGCGGACAACAACGGATTTCCGAAGCCAGTTTTTCACGCAGCAATATTTCCTGGGCTCGCAATTCCTGCATCTGAATTTACATTACCATATGTGCGACAATGCCGCCGACAGTAAAAGCAACAACCCATGTCCCAATCCAGATTACGGAGCCTTCTTTCCATCCACGCTCTTTCATCATGACCATCAGCGAGGCGATACACGGAACAAAGAGGGTAATGACGACAAGTGCCACAGTGACCTGCATCGGACGCAGTGCCATCTGGTACAAACCGGCGGCGCCAAAGTCACGGCGTACAATCCCCATGATAAAAGCAACAGAGGCATCTGCGGGCAACCGCAGCCAATGTACAACCAGCGGCGCAAGTCCCCGCTCCAGAACTTGCAAGAGGCCGGTCAGTTGCGCAATACCAACAGCCAGAGCCCCGATAAAGAACCAGCCGGTCGCTTCCTTCATGAAATAATACGTGCGGATTCCCGTCTTCCGGAAGACATTGTTCATCCTGGGCAAACGCATTGGCGGCAAATCAAGAAGCAGTGGAGCAGACTGTCCTGGGAGAACCTTGTCGAGCATTGTACCTATGAGGACGAGGACAGTAAAGATCACAGCCACATAAACCAACGATGCCCCAAAACCCGCGCCGGCCAGCAATGCCGCGATCACCGCGAGTTGTGCCGAGCATGGTATGGCAAATTGCAGAATCGCCGTCGCAATTGTCTTTTCCCGCTCGGAACTCAAAAGACGGGTCGTAATGGTTGCCGAGGTGACACATCCAAAACCGAGGATAAGGGGAATAACCGCACGACCGTTTAGCCCCAGAAACCCCAGCATCCGATCGACCATTGTCGCAAGACGCGGAAGATAGCCGCTATCTTCCATGATGGCCAAGGCAATGTAGAAGGAGACGACGAGGGGAAGTAATAAAAATAATAGATACGTGGTCGTCATGGTGATGACACCATACTCCCCGACGAGCAGCGTGTACCACCACGAGGATGCTGGGAGGAGGGTACCTACAAGACCACGTATCCAAGGAGACCAGAGTGTGTTTCCAATTTGATGTTCAGTAAAATTGACCAGTTCCTGCGCTACAAACTTTCCGATAAAGAGATATGCCACGTAGAGTACGGCAAGCAGTGCCGGTATTCCGGTCAGCGGTTTAATAACCCAGTACCCAAGGCGTTCGGCGAAGCTGCGTGATGTTGAAACATCGTTGAGGACCTGGTTGACAATGTAATTGACCCGGTTCCGGCGCGCAATATAGATCTCGTCCCGCTTTGTACCTTGCCTGACTCCGTGCCGTTCCGCGACAAACTGATCACCCTCGAGAACAAGCAACGCTTCTCCCTGTGCGCCAACCATTGCGAGCATGCCGTGGAGAAGGGAATGTAACTCTTCCCTCTGCATCCCTTCGCGGGCACTTCCGATGAACCGATCAAGTTGATCGAGCGCTATCCCTTCAAGTGCCGTTATCGGGAAAACCATGACACCCAAAAACTGGGAAAGCTTCGCTATGTCGATTGTAATATGGTATCGGCGGACATCATCCATAAAGTTCAGGAGGACGACAACCTTCTTTCCCATGTCAATGAGCTGCTGTGTGAGAAAAAGATCGCGTTCGAGGTGGGTGCCGTCGACCACATTGAGGATGATATCAGCTTCGAGAATAATGTCCCGTGCAACAATCTCTTCATCATTAAACGAGGAGACACCATAGATTCCGGGAGTATCAAAGACCTCGTAATCGCGGAAATGCCCTTTGACCACCTCCACAGTCGTCCCGGGGTAATTCGATACATCGACGTTCATCCCGCTCAGGGCATTGAAGATAATCGATTTGCCTACATTGGGATTTCCGGCCAGAACAATTTTCGATGCTAGTGCATCGTTTTTGAGCCTGCCGAGACCGGCATGCCGGTGTTTGTCCTGATGCTCAAACGAAAACGATGAATCTGATGGTTCAGCGCTCACGAGGGTTCCTCTGGAAGGACAGCAACAACAATACTCTTCGCAAGCGAATGACCGATGGCAACCTGCTGACGATTCTTCTGAAGAACAACTGTTCCGCCAGGGAGACGCTCCAGGCAACGGACGCGCTGCCCTTCGTGCAATCCCAATCTTACAAACTGGGGGTGCAGCTGTCCATCAGGAAGTGTCTTTATTCTCAGCCATTGCCCTGCTGTCGCTTTATCCAGGGCGATCGACGGGTTTTCCATCTTGCTGCTCAAAGTCATTCTTTCTTCGGGGAATGATTTTCTCTGTGATTTCCCAATCATAAGGCAACTATTATGCCAATAATCGGACAAAAACATCCTATATTCAAAGAACTGGAAACACTCCTTTTTCACCCTGTTGGTACTGGTTTTCAAGTTTGAGAAGAGACAGGGTGTATCATATTAATCGAGAGAGGAAAGAGCCGTCTCAAGATCGTGGATGATATCTGCAGGATCTTCGAGTCCCACCGACAATCGTACACCGCCGGGATCTAGGCCTCGTTGAATTTGATCTTCAATTGGTATTGCGGAATGGGTCATCGAGCTTGGATGTTCAACGAGGGTCCGTACCTGACCCAAGCTCACTGCCAGGGTGATCGTATATGCATTATGGGCGAGTGCATTAATAAATCTCTCACCCGCGTCGTGCCGTTCTTTTGGGGTCCGGCCTTTGAGGATGAGGTATATCAACGTCCCCGGAGCAAAGTTTCCGTCATAATCTCTCATCTGTTTCTTCGCAAGTGCATACTGAGGAAACGACCGGAGACCCGGAAAATACACGGATTTAATCAGGGGATGCTTTTCAAGGAACTGCGCAACGGTGTACGCGGTATCAATCTGCTGGCGCAGCCGGGTGGCAAGGCTCGGCAGACCATAGACAAGAATCGGCCAGGCGCTCTTCGAGGATAATGTCCCGCCAAAATCCTTTCTATACAAGAGGAGGTGGTCATAGCTCCATTTCGGGCCGATGACGACACCACCCATATCCGTTCCAAACCCACAGATACCCTTTGTCAGGGAATGGACCACAAAGTCCGCCCCGAGCTCAAGCGGGCGTTGACAGAAGGGTGTTGCAAATGTATTATCAATCACGACGTAAATTTTCCGCTCTGCGGTACGCTGCTTGTTCACGTCCGCGACAAGGTGGGCGATCTCCCGGATATCAATCTGCTCGAGTGTAGGATTGACTGGAGATTCAAAATAGATAACGCGGGTTCGGTCGGTGATGTTGTCCCTCACATTCCGGAGACTCATCAGGTTAGCAAACTTTGTCCGAATTGAATAGCGGGGATACCAATTTGTCAGCAGGGAATATGTACATCCATACAGGATTGAGTGTGCAAGAATCTCATCACCGACACCCGTCAGGACACCGAGCACGGCCGATATTGCCGCCATGCCCGTTGCGAATGTTAGTGCGACCTCGCCGCCTTCAGCGAGTGCAAGGTTTTCTTCAAGCAACTCCTTGTTGGGCTCGCCGAGCCGATCATAAATATAGATCGGGATTCTTGACGCAATGGTTCTCGTTCCGTCGTGATGCGCAAATTCCGAGAAGCCCTGTGCTCCGCGCTTGGCTGTATCGAGGCGAAATGTCGATGATGATGACAGGGGTGGAACGACGTGATGGTTATAATCCCATTTCTTACTGGCGGCCTTTCCATAGATCAGCCGTGTCTGCATTGCGTAGGGATGGTATTTACGCTGATGCTTGTGATTGGGTTCTTTCATGCTGATTTCCTGTCTCGGTATATGACGACGAGGAAGTTTCGGACAGAAGCTTCCTCACGCCGGTGCAAGGCAGCGTTACCTGCCGGAGTTGTTGAAGAATATCCGACTCAAACCAGATCTTTTTGAAGTTGTAGTTGTTTTCCCGAAGCGAGCCGCAGATTGTCTTCATAGACGCGCAGGGCTGAACAATACCCGTCGGCCCGATAAAAATAAAACTCTTGCCGGACAGGCACCAGTGCGTCCACTCAACGTGGACATTATGTCCCGGCTGGGCGGGACTCTCTGTCTCCTGGCCGGAGATATCATGCAGCCCATACTTAATACATTGCGGTGAAAAGTACATCCCCTTGGGGCTTAACCGTTTCATTTGCGCAATCTTGGAGACTAATTGTTCAATGAGGGTGTCCAGGTCTTCCGATTTCCTCTCCTCGACCCGGGGTGATTCAAAATCGAGATCGCAATACAAACCATTCGCCGATTTCTGTAAAGCGAAATCGTGTTCAAAGGCCAGCTTACGCAGGTCCGGATGTGCGATATTGATACCAAGATGAATTTCGTACCCCGACTTTTTCAGGCGCCGAACGCACTCCTCAAGTGCCATGTGTTTTTTCGACTGTTTGAATCTTGTATCCATATCCTCCTCGATCGATCCGTCGACCACGACGCGGAAGACCTTTGGACCAAATTTGACAAATTTGGCAAGGACCTCATCCGATACCTGATCTGGCAACACCTCAACGATCATTTTCAGACCGAGGGCGAAACCGTACTCCACGATCTGAAACAGATCGGGCCGGTTGATAATGTTATCTCCTGCAAGAACAATAATTGGCTTCGAGACGCGGGAGATACTGTCAATCGTCAAAAGGCATTCATGGGTGGATAGATATTCAGGTGTACGCGTGGGCGCCTTTTTATCACCCGTGTTCTCCGATTTCTCTCCCAGCTGCCAGATAATCATGCGTGGGAAGAAATCATCTTCGGTATTATTAGTATTTATGAACATAGAGATCCAATTCCATGATAGTTACAGGTTCAATGATTTAGAACGGCGCGACAAACTCTCTACAGCTTCAATTGACTCTATCACCAGAGGAAAATATCGATCAAGCGCACACTCCACTTCGTCGCGAAGATTGCATGTTCCGCTCACCGATTGGTATTGGCATTCCGCACAGATAATCTGCCGGAGTTCACGTGCATATTCGTCGATTGATTCGCTCTTGATTTGTTGAATGAGGGGAATAATCTTCGGGAAGTACTCCCGCAGCGGACAATCGAGGGACGCGTCCAGCCGGCAATTTCCAAAACCGTCACCGTCGAGACAGCGCACGCACACCCGTTCCCTGATTGCATGCCAGGTGCGATGGATATCCACAGGCGATTTCTGTTTAGACCGCGTGGACATGCGGGTCATCTTCCCTGATCGTTTCAATGATATCGATGACCAATGGATAGTAGCGATCAAGCGCACACTCCAACCGGTTGCGCTTCTGGCACACAAGGTCGGCAGTCTGATCTTCACACACCGCGCATACGTTTTTTCTCAGGCGCGCGACATATGCATCGATTTTTTCCTCTCTGATCTCTGAAACTGTTTTGATGATATCAGGCAGGTAATGCCTCAAACTGCACTCTTCCGTCCCGGGAAGGTGGCAATTTCCATAACCATCACCATCGACACATCTCTTGCAAATGCGAGATTGAATTTTCTGCCAATATCCGTCTATCGGCATAAAATCCTCCTTTCACGTTTATATGATATAAGAACAACATCGTTGATTGGCGGTCTGATTGATTATTGCTCCGATTCGAAACTCGAGCGGATCTGATCGAGCACGACAAATTTCGTACGCAGCGTCTCCTTTGTTTTCTCCAGGAGCTCTATTGATTTCTTTTTGTGGATGATCAATTCATTCAGCATTGCCTTTACGTCAGGATAAATACAGGCGTCGCGAAAATATGCGTACCGGAGGATCGTTTCCTTCTCCGACGCGCTCGCGTACTCAAGGGCATTACACAATTCCTTGCACGACTGGGTACATCGGGGTTCTTGTTGTGACATTGCTGTTTCCTTTATACAATAGGCGTTGCTGCTTCGATGACCAGCTGTTCCCCGCACGATAGCGCTTTGCGGTTGATATCCAGCAAATGGTGATACCGTTCCGGAAGTACACTTTCCAGAGCCTTCATGACCGATGAGAGCTGTACCACCTGACAGACATTTAGGAATGCTCCCACCATAATCATATTCCTTACCTTGGGATTTCTCAGTTTAATTGCTTCCCGGTCAATATCGACCGGAAGAACCGTGATGTCGGTCCGGGTTGGAGGGATAATCACGGCACTACTGTCGTAGATGAGAATACCATTCGGTTTGACGGCCTTTTCGAACTTATCAATGGAGGGTTGGTTCATCGCCACAACCGCGTCGAACTGCGTCACGATCGGAGAGCTGATTTCCTGGCTCGATATGATCACGATGCAGTTGGCGGTTCCACCCCGCATTTCCGGTCCGTATGAGGGCATCCAGGATACATGCTTTCCTTCAATCATCCCCGCATAGGTCAGCGTCATCCCCATCGAGAGCACACCCTGACCTCCAAAGCCTGAGAAGAGTATTTCGTGTGTCATTATACATTCCTTTGTAAAATCATCTGGATTAATCTCATCACATTCAGCACATTACTGATGCTTTTGTTCAACCAGTTTGCCTTCGACTTTTAAATCGCCGAGCGGATAGACCGGGAACATATTCTGCTCCATCCATTTGTTCGCTTCGACCGGTGTCATCTTCCAGCCGGACGGACAGTTCGAAACAACTTCCACAAGGCAGTACCCTTTCTTTTCCTTCTGGTACTGAATGGACTTCGTGAGGGCTTTTTTCAAATACCGGACAGCGGTAGGCGAGTGCACTGCTTGCCGGGTGACGTAATACGCTCCGGGAAGCATCGCAATTAGATCGCTGATCTTGAACGGAAAGCCCTGTGTCTCGACCATCCTTCCCTCCGGCGTCGTAGTGGTTTTCATGCCGAGAATCGAGGTCGGAGCCATTTGACCTCCAGTCATTCCGTAGATCGCGTTATTGATAAAGATTACCAGGATATTTTCCCCTCGGTTCGCGGCATGTATCGTCTCATTTGTACCAATTGCCGCAAGATCACCATCACCCTGGTAGGAAAACACTATTTTATCAGGAAGCAGGCGCTTGACTCCTGTGGCAACGGCCGAAGCCCTGCCGTGAGCAGCCTCCTGCATATCGACGTTCAGGTAGTGATATGCGAAAACGGCGCACCCGACAGGAGCGATGCCGATCGTATCAGCCTGCACACCCATCTCCTGAATTACCTCCATCAATACCTTGTGCACAGCTCCATGGCCGCAGCCAGGGCAATAGTGCATGGGCGTATCCGTCAGTGTGGCCGGCTTCGCCCACACACATTCAAGACCTTCAAGATTTGTTGCGACTAAGTTCATGATTTTACCTCTCAATGATCTCGTGGAGTTCAGATTTCGACTTCCTCGACGCTTTCCCTTTTACTGCTTCTTTCGATACGGGCGCGCTCTTGTGCAGAGCAGCAAGACGTTCGACCTGTTCAAGTATTTCTTCCGGCGGCGGAATCATTCCACCCATCCGGCCATAAAACTCCACAGGCACCCTGCCTTCGACTCCGAGCCGCACGTCTTCGACCATTTGGCCGGAGTTCATCTCGACAACCAGAACCGACTGGAGGCGCGGGCTCATCTTACGCAAAACCGGATACGGATACGGAAAGAGTGTGATCGGACGCATCAGTCCAGCGCGGATACCACGATGCCGGGCAAGCTCAACAGCGCGGGAACAAATTCTCGCGGCAAGTCCGTACGCTACAAGGATAATATCGGCATCGTCGGCCGATATCAACTGATACCGGATTTCATGTTCTCTCACACGTCTATACTTTTCCTGCAGCCCTTTGTTAACCCCTTCCATTTTCTCCGGTTGGATAAACAAAGAAGTCACGATATTTCGCTCACGATCGGGTGTCTTCCCTGTTGTCGCCCATTTCTTCTCGAGCTTATGTTTTTGGGGGTCATACTCCTTGAATGTCACCGTTTCCATCATCTGGCCGAGGGCACCATCCGCAAGGATCATGACCGGGTTCCGGTACTTATCAGCCAGATCGAACCCCTCGTAAACGAAATCGGCCATTTCCTGGACGCTGCTCGGTGCAAGAACGATAAGATGGTAATCCCCATGTCCGCCCCCTTTGGTCGCCTGGAAATAATCTCCCTGCGAGGGCTGAATCGTGCCGAGACCGGGACCGCCGCGGTTGACATTCACGATGAGGCATGGAAGTTCGGCAGACGCGATATACGACAGCCCTTCCTGCATAAGGCTTATCCCCGGACTGGAGGAGGACGTCATGACACGTTTTCCTGCTCCTGCCCCGCCATAGACCATGTTAATGGCGGCAAGTTCACTTTCGACCTGCAAGACGATCATTCCCCGGCGTCTTCCCTCGTCGGCAAGATATTCCAGAACTTCTGACTGGGGCGTGATCGGATAGCCAAAGTAGCCATCGCAGCCGGCGCGAATGGCAGCCTCTGCCAGCGCCTCATTTCCTTTCATCAGTTTACTTTCGCTCATATATTTGCACCTCCTTGCGGTACTTCATCCAAAACAACCTTGACATCGTTTTTCACATGGCTGATTACCGCAACGGGTACTTTTTCCGCCTCAGTCCGGCTCGTTCCACCTTTCTTTGTGCGGTATACAGTGATGACAGCATCAGGGCACACAAGCGCGCAATTCACACAGCCCGTGCAGTTATCCTGTACAAGCACGGCGTAGTGATATCCCTTTGCATTAATCTCTTTAGAGAGCGCAAGACTATCCTGGGGGCAAGATTCGATACATAACTCGCACCCCTTGCACGTCTCAATCTGTATTTGTACCGTCCCACGGATTGTGGCCATACCTGTTCCTTTTAATTTGAAAAATAGACCTGGTTATCTCCTACCGCCGCGACTGCCTGCAGCTCCTCTTCTATCCACGTTTCGAATTCATAAACACTCGGTATCCGGCCGACGGATTTCAGCTTATCATTGACGAGAATCGTCGGAACAACAAGTGCACCCATCGACGCAATCTTCTGGATGTCGTTGATCCACTGCAGCCGGGGTTTACTCTCGAATCGTGAGAGAGAAGCGGTGGCATTTGTTACTGCGTGCCGGACCTTTGCTGTAGGCAGTCCGATGATTTTTACCCGAACGGTGTTCAATCGCGCTTTCATTCTTCTTCAATACGCTTCAACCTTTTTCGGAAGCCCTTTTTTTGTTTTTTGTGGTGACTGCGCCTGCTGGGCTTCATAAACAGCCATCGCGGTCATGTTAACAATATCACTCACGTCGTTACCCGGGACAAGGAGGTACACCGGTTTCCGGATTCCCATGAGGATAGGACCGATCGCCGTGGCACCGCCGAGGCGGGCGAGTAATTTATATGAAACGTTTGCCGATGTCAGATCCGGGAAGACCAGGACATTCGCCCGTGATTTCAGCGTGTTAAACGGATACAATTCATTAAGGATCTCGGGCACAACCGCCGTATCAGCCATCATTTCACCGTCGATGGTAAGATCCGGCATGCGGGATTTTACGATAGACACCGCCTTTTGAACCTTTTCCGAAAGCGGGTGTTTCGTGCTGCCAAAATTGCTGAACGAGATCATGGCTACACGCGGTTCGATGTCAAACTGCTTAACCCGTCGCGCCGTGAGCATCGCAATCTCAGCCAATTCCTCCGCTGTCGGGTCGATGTTCACCGTTGCATCGGCAATGAATATGGTCTGATTCTTGAAGATCATCATGTACAAGCCGGCAATTTTGTTCACACCTTCGTTCTTCCCGATAATCTGTAATGCCGGTCGGACAGTTTCAGGATACTGCTGCGTCAGCCCCGAAATTAATCCATCTGCGTCACCCTGTTCGACCATCACCATCCCGAAAATATTGTGCGTTTTAACCTGGCGCTCCGCATCGAATTTCGTAACGCCATGGCGCTGGCGTGCATTGTAGTACGAGGTGATATACTGATCGAGCTTTGCAGATTTCGACGGATTGATGACCTCCATCCCTTCCAGATCCAATCCAAGATCGGCAACCCGCTGCTGAATGAGCGTCCGGCTCCCGAGCAAAATCGGCGTCGCGATCTTTTCATCCTTAATGATGTGTGCAGCACGAAGGATCTTTTCCTCTTCTCCTTCCGGGAAGACAATCCGTTTGGGAGCGCTTTGCGCTTTATGGATAAAGACCCGCATGATCTCCCGCGATTTCCCAAGACGTGCTTCCAGTGAGTCACGGTACGCTTCAATGTCCTTGATCGGGTTGCGGGCCACACCTGTCTTCATCGCGGCTTCCGCGACGGCAACTGCTTCCCACAAGAGGACACGGGGATCAAAAGGTTTAGGAATGATGTAATCCCTGCCGAACTCAATCCGCTTCCCGCCGTAGGCTTTCACCACTGAATCGGGAACATCTTCTTTCGCGAGCTTTGCGAGAGCGTGCGAGGCGGCCATCTTCATATCATCATTGATCGCCTTTGCGCGCACATCGAGGGCACCTCTGAAAATGAAGGGGAACCCGAGTACATTATTCACCTGGTTCGGATAATCGGATCGGCCCGTTGCCATAATGACGTCATCCCGGATGGCAACAGCGTCGTTATATGTGATTTCCGGATCCGGATTCGCCATAGCGAACACGATCGGATTATCTGCCATTGATTTGAGCATCTCTTTAGAAACAATATCTTTTGCAGAAACACCGCAGAACACATCTGCTCCCTTCATGACGTCGGCGAGAGTTCGTTTGTCGGTTTTTGCGGCAAAATATTCCTTGTAGGGATTCATCCCTTCTTTTCTCCCCTCATACACGACACCTTTGGTATCCACGAGAACGATGTTTTCCCGTTTCACGCCGAGACGTTCATAGAATTTCGCGCATGCAATTCCGGCAGCTCCAGCGCCGCTGAAGACCACCTTCACTTTATCGATCTTTTTGTTGACGATTTCGATCGCATTCAGCAGGGCAGCCCCACTAATGATGGCAGTTCCATGCTGGTCATCATGGAACACGGGGATATTCATTGTTTTCTTCAGCGTATCCTCGATATAAAAACACTCAGGGGCCTTGATATCCTCGAGGTTAATGCCGCCGAACGTAGGCTCAAGCATTTGGACAGTCTTGATGATCGCGTCAGGATCGTGCGAATTCAGCTCGATATCGAACACATCAATATCAGCAAAGCGTTTAAAGAGAACGCCTTTTCCCTCCATCACCGGTTTTCCCGCCAAGGCACCGATATCGCCCAATCCGAGAACGGCAGTTCCATTACTGACGACCGCGACAAGGTTTCCCTTCGATGTATATTTATAGGCGTCTTCCGGATTAGCCTCAATTTCCTTGCACGGGTCAGCGACTCCCGGTGTGTACGCAAGCGAGAGGTCACGTTGTGTGGCGCATGGCTTGGTCGAAATGACTTCGATTTTCCCATGTCTTCCTTGTGAATGATAATCGAGAGCTTCCTGTTTACTTACCATGGTGTACCTTCCTTCCGATTGAGATTTCGGCATGTACCCGGGACACCGGGGGCAATACAGAAATCTTGAATGTTCTATTCAGTTTATTTACCGGTCATCTCGCCGCTCTACTGTTTCATCCTCCAGCACCCGATATCAACGGGCGGAGAGAGAAACGGACCGGACAATTGCAAATTCTTCAGATTCCCCCATGATGGAAGAATATCATGGGTAAGAAAACTCTTAAGATATTCCCCGAGATCGAGATCGTCAAAATCATCTTCATCAGCGCAGACGTAGACATCGATGATGCCGTGTGTGCCATGGATCGACCGCGGCATCAATGTATAGGCGATGAGTCCCGTGTCGCGCCACTCGTATTTTTTCGTCAGGTGGTCGAACGTATTGGGAAGTTCCAACAGCATGTCGATCTCTTTATGAAGTTCAAGCTCGAGGACATATTTTTCGCAATACTGGCATTTCTTTTCAGCTGACGCCATTGCAGTATCCTCCAAGTGATTGACACCCGGCATAGATCAGGAGCCCACTATTGAGTCCACTGATCTGGAATGCAGTTCATGGCCGTGGAACGCATGGGAGAATATTTTCTGCTCCCAGACATCCCGTTCCAGCTCTTCACGAAACTTCGGATGCGCAATGTCGATCAGCACTCGGGCACGCTGGCGGACGGTCTTGCCGTACAG
This sequence comes from Bacteroidota bacterium, assembly GCA_033852415.1. Classification (GTDB taxonomy): domain Bacteria; phylum Bacteroidota; class Ignavibacteria; order UBA10030; family SZUA-254; genus DATKPE01. The sequence continues at coordinate 625 of JAWOMQ010000229.1, read as the reverse complement.
TTCTGCGACGCCGAACTCGGTCACGACGTAGTGCACATCCCCTCGTGTTGTTGTTACACCGGCTCCGTTGGACAACGTAGAAACGATCCGGGAGAGCCGGCCATCCTTCGCGGTGGAAGGGAGCGCGATGACTGGTTTTCCCCCTTTGCTCCGCGAAGCACCCCGGATAAAATCAAGCTGACCTCCGAACCCACTGTAGAATCTGCGGCCGATCGAGTCAGCGCATACCTGACCGGTAATGTCGACTTCGATGGCCGAATTTATCGCCACCATCTTGTCATTTTTCGAGATTACAAAAGGATCGTTGACATAGTGCGATGGATGAAATTCGATCAGCGGGTTATTATCGATAAAATCAAAAAGCGGGCGAGTGGCAAGAACGAAGGAAGCAATCATCTTTCCTGGATGAAGCGTTTTCTTTTCGTTGGTGATGACACCGTCTTCGACCAGTTTCATAACGCCGTCGGCAAACATTTCCGTGTGCATGCCGAGGTGTTTCTTGTCGTGCAGGTACCGCAGCACCGCATCGGGAATAGCGCCGATGCCCAATTGCAGGGTTGAGCCGTCTTCAATAAGCGAAGAGATATTCTTTCCGATCTGCTCGAAAACGGAGAGCTCGGCGTGG
>JAWOMQ010000039.1:0-11187 GCA_033852415.1 Bacteroidota bacterium | reverse complement strand
GAATTCGAAAGACAGGCACGTGACGCCAGGAAAATTCCGCTCAGAGAGTTCCTCGGCAACCCACACTTCCGTCCGCTCGGTGAAATACCCGTTAATCAATTGGAGATGGAACTTGATCGGGTGCGGGAATTGTTCGCACTTCACAATGTCGAAGTGGATTGCCTTGACGAAGTTTCCCACGAAGAGCTGTACCGCTTCATGACAACAGAGCTGCTTGAGGAGGAAATTGAAGATATCAGAATCGACGGAATGAAATTGTGCTATATCTACGAAGAGTTCCATCCGAATGATGCGTATGATGCCACGATGTTCGCAGAATATTTTCTCTGGGACATTTTTGAACGCCAGGGACAACTGGCCATTGATGCATTTGCCCGGGACGAAGTGTATGATCCGTCGGGCAAGAAGTGTGACATGAACACAATCAAGAGTATGGTCCACTCGTTTTTCCAGAAATATCCATTGTTTACAGGGTATAAATTCAATTGCATTGGATGTTCCCTGGAAGGGGATTACGCAACCGTGAGGTACGAAACTGAATGGTCGGGGCTTCAAAAAGAAACTATGGAATCACTTGATCATAACGGAGTGAGTGTATTGAGAATGAAGAAGGGTCCCTATGGTGGTTTCGAGGTTGTTCAAATGAATATTCCGGGATTTGGTGGTGGGCAAGAGGATCGGATTGCACGCATCTCATGACTGTGGGGAAACTTCTGTGGGTGACCCATTCTTCTGTTGGAAGAAATTTTATCCTGGTCGCCCCCGCCCTTGATTATTTGATCGCGATGGACAACCTCACCTGAAGGGGTTGTCCATCTCCTTTAGCCTCTATAGGATGCTGTAGCTAGATTTGGATATACTCGTAGGAGTACGTATACTAATTATGGGATCGCAATCAGCTAATGTGCCACAAAAGGTGCGAACCTGTTCTTCTTGCCGGACAATTTTACCAAAATGAAACCGGAAAGCTTCTCCGGAAGGCAACGATCAATCGAGCCGTGGTATCTCTCGTATGCTATGCTTGGAGTCTCTGTCGCTGGCGCGCTTCCGATTCTCTTGCCTCTTGCAGTGGGCACTCAAGGAACGATTGCTGATGTTGGTTTGGTGATGGCTGCTTTCAATCTGGGAGGGCTTGCTTCGCCATTATGGGGAAAATTGGCTGATCGCTATCGGCTTCACCGGGTGATCCTCGCGTTCGGACTCCTTCTTTCGGCAATCAGCATTGCGCTATTTCCAGCGACATCATCGTTGACTTCTCGTGCCATTCTCGCGCTTCTACAGGGGACTGGCGCCGCGGCCGCTGCGACAGTTGCAAATCTGTTTATTGTCGAGCTGCATCCTGAGGAAGAATGGGACAAGCGAATCGGATGGTTGCAATCGTTTTATGGAGGCGGACAGGTAATCGGTTTAGTTCTCGCAGGTTTCCTCACCACTGTGTCGGTCCGTCTTGGTCTCTTGACAACCGCCGGCGTAACAGCTGTCGCATTTATTCCAGGGTGGTTTATGACGCCGTCACTACCCCGTGATCGCTCTCATCGGCCTGTCTTGCGTCATCCCGCCCGCCATGCTGAAGTGCATGCCGGATCACCTCAGCGCTTTTACCATCTGCCTTCTATCAGTGCTATCCGGCGGCTTCTGGGATTATTATTCACTCCCTTTGGGTTCTTTATCACCGCCTGGCTGATCAGTTTTATGGGGGCCGCGGCTTTTTTTTCGCTTTATCCTGTCCTTATGAAGACAGCCTATGGTGTTGCGCCGGCGGCGGCATCGGTTGGCTTCGCGGTATCGGCGATGCTCGGGTTAGCGCTTTATCCTTTGGCAGGTAACTGGTCTGCACGTCTTGGTTCCGTGCGGTTGCTTCAAATAGGATTTGGGATACGGATCCTTGCTTTCCTGGGCTTCTTGTCTATCGGTTTTGCAAATGGAACTACCCATCCCGGCCTTGCTCTGTTTAATTTTCTTTTCATCGTCCTCGCGTGGTCGTTGCTGAGCGTCGCGGGGACTGAAATGACATCAGAGCTATCCCGGTCGAATGAAGGGGAGGGTTTGGGATTGTACAATGCTGCAACCTCAATTGCAGGGGTCCTGGGAGCGGTGCTTGGCGGAGCACTGGCGGATAGATTTGGGTACAGTGCGATTCAGATCTTTGCTCTTATTTCTATAGGTTTGGGCTTGGTTATAGTTACACTCATTCCCACCGTAGCCCAAAAGGAGTCCATTCTTGAGAATAATATCAAAGTACAAGGTTGAAAGATGAAAGCAATTGTAATCACACCTGGAACAAACGCCATTCGCATCGTCGACAGATCTGAGCCATCGATCAGCGCCGACGATGAAATCAAGGTGAAAGTCTTGCGTGTTGGCATATGCGGCACGGATAGGGAAGAGGCAGGAGGAGGACGGTCTCTTGCGCCGCGCGGGAGCCAGGAGCTCATTATTGGTCATGAAATGATCGGTCAGGTTATTGAGACCGGAAAAAAAGTAGTCCGCCTCAAGCGAGGTGACTTTACCGTGTTCACTGTGCGACGGGGCTGTGACAATTGTTTGCCGTGCAAAATGAATCGATCCGACATGTGTGTCACCGGGGATTTTACTGAGCGTGGTATTTGGGGAAAAGATGGCTATGAAACAGAGACCGTGATCGACAAAGAACAGTACGCCGTTCGCATTCCTCCTGGTCTGAAAGACGCAGGCGTCCTGACTGAACCGATGTCGATTGTCGAGAAAGCGATCACTGAAGCGGTGAGTCTGCAATCGTCGCGCTTGCCGGATGCCCCGTCGACGCCGAATTGGCTCTTCGGCAGGCGCTGTCTTGTTGCGGGTCTGGGCCCCGTGGGTCTATTAGGTGCATTAGCTTTGCGGTTACGTGGGGCAGAAGTTTACGGGCTCGATGTTGTTGACGCAAACTCATCTCGTCCGACCTGGCTCCGGGGTATCGGCGGAGAGTACATTGATGGCCGGCAGGTATCGGCGAATAAGGTTGACGAAACAATCGGTCCCATGGATTTCATACTTGAGGCTGCCGGTATACCGAAACTCGATTTTGAACTTATTGATGCGCTTGCAACGAACGGCATCTATGCGTTGACAGGAATTCCCGGTGGCGATCGACCCATTCAGATTTCAGGAGGCGAGGTGATGCGAAAGCTCGTGCTGAAAAATCAACTCATGTTTGGAAGTGTCAATGCCGCACATGACCATTTCCAGATGGCCGTGAGCGATCTGGCAAACGCGACTGCTTCGTGGGGGGATCTTATCCAAAAGCTCATAACACACCGCCATCCCTTTGAGGATTTTCTTGCGGCCTTCAGGGGGCATTCACCGGATGAGATCAAAACTGTTATCGAATGGTCCAAAGGTGCCCCATGAATAACTCCGAACGCTTTGCACCTGGCGCTCCAGGCATCCCTGCACGATGGACATCAAGCGCGAAACAGGGCATCGGCACTGCCCTGAATTCCAGAAGTCGCGTTTGGTTCACGCACAGCCATGGAATTCTCAATGAAATCTATTATCCTGAGGTGGACCAGGCCTGCACGCGCGATTGCGGCCTGCTTGTTTCCGACGGGAAGATGTTTTTCTCCGAAGAGAAGCGCGATACCCGGACACAGGTAGAACTCATTGAACCTGGTATACCTGCCTTCCGTTTGGTCAATACCTGTCTCCATGGAACATATCGAATCGAAAAGGAGATCATTTCCGAACCTGATCACGATACCGTGGTGCAGCGCACTCGCTTCATACCTCTCAAAGGAAACATAAGTGATTACCACGTCTACGTTCTTCTCGCGCCGCATCTCGGAAATCGCGGAGCGGGCAATACGGCATGGACAAGCAAATTTCGGGGTCACACAATGCTGTTTGCAGAGCGCAATAGTATCAGTCTTGCTCTTGCCTGTTCTGTCCCCTGGAAAAAAATGTCTGTCGGCTATGTTGGTATATCTGACGGTTGGCAGGATGTCAAGCGCCACAAAGAAATGACCTGGGAATATACTCGCGCGGAGAACGGCAACGTTGCCCTCATAGGAGAAGTCGACCTGCAGAAGTCGCAGGGTGCATTCGTACTGTCGATTGGTTTCGCCTCTCACGCTGAAATGGCAGGTGAGGAGGCTCTGGCGGCAGCCAACGTTGATTTCGATCATCTCCTTTCCAAATATATAAGTCAGTGGCAAGCCTGGCAACAACATCTTCCGCGGGCGCCCGGAAATACCTCCGGCGATCGGGATCTCTATATGCGCAGCGTATCGGCCCTCCGCATATGCGAATCGAAGCTGCACCGGGGTGGCATTATTGCCAGTCTCTCGATCCCATGGGGCTTTGCAAAGGGAGACGACGACTTGGGCGGATACCACCTGGTATGGACACGGGATCTTGTTGAAACAGCCGGTGCATTAATCGCAGCCGGCGCATATGAGGACGTCTTGCGTGTGCTCGACTATCTGGTGTCGACACAGCTGGCGGACGGTCGCTGGCCGCAGAACATGTGGATTAGCGGATCGGCATACTGGTCGGGTATCCAAATGGACGAAACAGCATTTCCGGTACTGCTGATTGATCTGGCATACCGGAAGGGGTTATTCAACAGCCGACAGCTCTCCCGTTTTTGGAACACCGTGAAGAAGGCTTCACGCTATCTCGTTATGAACGGACCCGTCACCCAACAGGACCGCTGGGAGGAAGATCCGGGGTATTCCCCGTTTACCTTGGCCGTCGAGATAGCCGGTTTGCTTGCCGCGGCCGGCATCGCGGAAATCAATAATGAGAAAGCGTTTGCGAAGTACCTGCGGGAAACAGCTGACGTCTGGAATTCGAATATCGAGCGGTGGACCTATGTTACCGGTACGGAACTTGCCAATCAGTTCGGAGTAGAAGGATACTATGTCCGTATCTCGCCGCCGGACACGGGCGAAGCTTCTTCTCCGATGCACGGATATGTTCCGATCAAAAACCGTCCTCCTGGACAATCTGCTGAGCCCGCAACCACGATCATAAGCCCGGACGCGCTGGCGCTGGTGCGGTTCGGACTTCGTTCTCCGGACGATCCGCGCATTTTGAATACAATTAAAGTCGTGGACGCCCTCCTGAGTGTCGATACGCCCTCCGGAAACACCTGGCATCGGTATAACGATGATGGCTACGGCGAACACGAGGATGGCTCTCCCTTTGACGGGACAGGAATTGGCCGAGCGTGGCCCTTGCTCACCGGCGAGCGCGCACATTATGAATTGGCGCGGGGCAATCACCAGGAGGCGGCAAGATTATTGGTGGCGATGCGCTCCTTCGCGAACGAAGGGGGAATGATTCCGGAACAGGTCTGGGACTCGCCCGATATTCCAGCCCGAGAATTGTTCTTCGGCAAACCGTCGGGATCGGCGATGCCCCTCGTGTGGGCTCATGCGGAATATATTAAGCTTGTTCATTCTTTGCAGGGAGGTCAGGTTTTTGACACCCCGCCGAAGCCGGTTCAGCGATATATTGTTGAGAAGACAGAATCAGTCTACGCAGTGTGGCGATTCAATCAGAAATGTTCAGGAATACCCCGGGGGAAGATCCTGCGTATTGAGGTGCTTGCCTCGGCAATGATTCATTGGAGTCCGGACAACTGGGCGTCCGTCTATGATGTCATGACGCAAGCAACTGACCTCGGATTCCAGACAGGAGAAATCCCGGCGCATACTCTTGCTGCAGGAGCAATCCTTCGGTTTACATTCTTCTGGAAGGAGACCCAACGATGGGAGGGGCAAGACTACACCGTTCAGGTGGAAAAGTGATTTCCGCGCATTTTCATATCCCCGCGCTTGCATGCCTTCCTGTTTACGCTCTGAATGTTCATATCTTGCGATACAAGATGTGAAATTGAGAGTTTGTCATATTCTTCATACCTTTTATAAGGCAAAACCCTGCCGGATTTCAATCTTTGAAGAAGGAGAAAGCGTATGCGAAAGAACACAATTCTCATCCTCATCGTGGGGATGCTTTTTCCATCCTTAATCTACGCGGGTGAAATATACGGCACCATTCGCGAGGGTGGAAAGGCAGTCACCAAGGGAATAAAGGTCGAGGTCGTCTCGCCCGCCAAGACCTACACGGCCCAGACGGATGCCTATGGGTCATATCGGTTATACGTTGTGGAAAAGGGAAAGTGTATGCTCAAAGTGTACTACAAGGGACAAACCCCTTTATTCATGGTATACTCATACGATAAATCGACGCGGTACGACTTGAGTCTGGAGAGCAAGGATGGAAAATATTCGCTCAAGAGGAAATAGCTATGGACGAGCACGAGAGCACCAAACCGAGAAAAAAGGATAAATGGGAGATTGCACAGGTCCTTCTGGAGCCAGTTGGAGGGTTACTCACCGCACTTGCAGTCGCATTCCTTGGTTTCTTCGGTTCACGGGTTGTCGAACGACAACAGCAGTTCGATTCTAATTTTCGGCTTTATTCGGAACTCATGAGCAAACGCGAGGAATCGGAGAGTGCCCTGAGAAAAGATATGTTCAAGTCGATCATCGACGCATTCTTGAAACCAGGAATGGAAAATTCACCTCTTGATGCGCAATTACTGAACCTGGAGCTCTTGGCGTACAATTTCCATGAATCACTCGACCTCAAACCGCTCTTCCTTCATCTCGAGAAGACAATTCTTGCTCTGAAAAATAAGGACGAGAAGGCTGCACAACTCGACCGTCTTGAGCGGTTGGCGCGCGAAGTCACACGTAAACAGGTTCTGAGCCTTGAGGAGGCCGGGGCTAAATTCGACCGGCAGATCGACCTTGACAGCCTCCGAAAGAATCCCGGCGGATTTGAACTCGAAGAGGATAGTATGTCAGTAGACAATGTAAAACGCCTATTCAGGGTTGTTGCGCTTGAAGCAGACCAGAAGACGAAGAATATCAAGGTGCGTCTTGAAGTGCGCACACTTTTCGACTCGCTGAATCAGAGCGACGAGCCGAATATCGTTGAGTTCTGGATCGGTTACTTCGATTTCCCGATGATTGACAACACCCGTCTCTCTCATGACCAGAGATGTGCAATTGTCATGACCGACTTTGATGAGCAAAGTGCCGATATCAGTATCCTGGATTTCCCCGGCTCGCACGCAAGCTTGCGCGAAAAGCCGTACTTTGATGAGGTTATTGAAGGGCTTCGGAAGGGGGCCAAATAACGCGAGGGTGGAGGCGGCAAGATATGATTCATTTCGGAGTTTACACGCTTATGATGAATCATCACGTGACGAAACTCCGTGCCCCTCACGATCTCTCCGAGATGGAATGATTGGTGAGGAAAAACTCGGCACTGCATCTCCTCCAGACGGATGGATTTATCAAGGAAACGCCCCGAACGTTGCTCGATTCGGGGCGTTGAAATGCAAGGACTTCAGGAAGGGGGAGACGTCACAGAACTCAGTAATAATAGGTGTTGGGAACCGGATGTACCGGGTCACTGACATCGTTGCCGCCGAGAATAACAACGTGTGACACGCCAGATCCATCGATATAACTTATCGCTCCATGGTTAAAGAAGGGAACACCGCCCGTCCCGCCTGAGCCTGCGATGGTATGCGAGCCGGTTGCGCCGTTAAAAGAGCCGAGACTGCCATCGACGTTGATCGATGCATACTGATGTTCTGTGGAAGAATTTCCCGCCCCCTGATAGAGTCCGCCGCTGACAAGAATCGTACCGCCAGCCACCAGGGCTGTGTGCTTTGCCACCGGTTTTATCAATTTTGTCGCGTTGAGTGTCCAACCTGGATTCTTCAATTCCCCTGTTCTTAGATCCAGAAAATTGTAGTACACCGCATCCACACGGCTTGCTGTAAGCGTATTCACGCCGGGTGACACGGAACCTGTGTCACCTCCGATCAGATAAAGAACATTTCCAAATTGCAGAAGAGGTGCGTAAGCACAGGGTGAAGGAAGTGAAGGTTGAACCTCCCATGCCCCCAGTGAACCATCCCGCCCGATGTGTGCCCTGAATACATCACTCTGGGGAACGTTCCCTGTCGTTGCTCCGCCGGCGATATAGAGCCACGAACGGAAAATTGTGACACCCATGGAATGAAGAGGGCTATGTAATGTCGCAACCTGTGTCCACGCCCCGAGCGAACGGTCGTTATTGATCGGAGTCATGTACACTGTGTTTGTCGGATCCCCTGAGGAATCGATTCCGCCGATAACGTAGAGATAGCCGGCGACTGTTGTATCAATCAATGCATTATATCCGGTCGCGACGACCGCACCATGAAATGCCCTGGGAGCTGGAAGATTTGCCGCCGATGACCATGCGCCGAGTTGCCCGTTTCCGGTCACCGCAGAGTAGCTGACTGTTGTTCGTGGTCTGACCAAGCCATCTGCACCACCTGTGATATATACGAGGTTCCCCGCAGAGGCGCCGCTGGGGATTGTGAGAAACACTGCCCCATGACCCTGGGAGGAGTCCGGAAGTGAAGTCGTCTGTGTCCATGAAATCGCAGAAGGGCTAAAGGTGGCTGACTGTGTGATCGTGAATGAAAACGACACGGATTTCCCGGTTGGCGTTTGGATCCAGACTGGGCCTGACCCAGCGCCCGAAGGGACGGTTGTGATGACAAATTCGTTTGTCCAGTTCGCCGGTAACGTCACCGATGCCGCCAATGGGTTTCCGCTGCCATCGGAAAAGTAGGCAATACCCTTACTCACAAGATCGCCGAAAGATTCTCCTTCGAAAATCACTGTGCTGCCGATATTACCGCCTGGTCTTGATACGCCATTTACTGCCTGCAGAAACGGACCAACCCCTTTATATCCATTCGCTTTGGTCGCTGATTTGCCTCCAAGATCTGTAATCTTGATATCGTAAGAACTGTCTTTTCTCACACTATCGGGAGCATACACCAACAATGTTGTGGATGACAGGAACTGGACAACAGGCACAACCCAATGCCCGAAGGTGACGCTCGCGCCGGAGTCGAAATTCGCCCCCGTAATCTGAACGAGTGTCCCAACGTTTCCGCTATCGGGTGAGATCGTCAGGACAGACGGCTGGGATCCATGAGGCCCTGTGGGTGTTACGATGCCGTTATCCTTACTGCAGCCAGAGAGAGCGACAATACACCCCACGACTGTTATCGTGGTGCGAAGAACAACCATCAGCTCCACTTTTCTCATACTTCCTCACAAAATATTTATAATGATAGCTCATTTCCGCATATTTGATTCTATAATATATTTGATGATCCCTTGAGTTAAATATTCGATGTGATCAGTCACACATGTCGGTTAAACCTCGGTCGTTTGCAAGTGTAGCTTTTGGACGATGCGATCCTGCTGCCGGGCAAGGGATCTCATAAGTCCCTCAATACGAGACTGTTTGTTCTTACGATCGATGATTTGGGAAGAATTCGAGCTATGTCGGGATGTGAGATAGATCAAATGTTGAGTGAAGAACCCTCTCCGGCACCGGGAACTGAATCATCTCGACCAACGACTGCTCCCGAAAGCGGCGCCGGTATGGTCTGCAGGGATGCACATGAAAGGGTTGATGGGGCATAACTCATTCGTCGTCCGACGGGGCAACGAAGGCACCTCTTTTTGCCGGCGGCATCGCCGAACCTTCCCCGTGAACTGCCTGCCACAGTACTCTGTTCATTTCCTGGAACGGAACAAGGTCGGCTCTTGTCAGATCGAATTGACCTGATCGCCTCATCAGACTGTTTTCCGCGATATTGCGTTCTTCAAGGTCGATGGCGGCCGGTCGGGAGTGGAATTGTGATGTATCAATAATGTGATCAAAACATCGCCACATCGGCGTTGCCGCCGCATCGTACTGACTCATCGGAGGAAGTCCGAGTATCAGCTCAATTGTCCGGATCATCGAGGACGATGAGTACATGGTGTGATCGATGAAATGGCGGCGGACAGCTCCTCCGGCGACGAACGCAATGCTCCTGTGTGCGTCAACATGATCAGGGCCATCCTGCGCATCGTCTTCCAGAACAAAGATCGCACATTTCTTCCAGAGGGAACTCTGTGAGAGATGTTCCACAAATTTTCCGAGCGCCAGGTCATTATCGGCGACAGCGGCAAAAGGAGTAAACGCCCCACGCGAGAGTCCGCTTGTATGGTCGTTTGGAAAGTAGACGATGTTCATCGACGGGACTGCACCCGCGGAAACAAGAGAATCGAAATCATGCTCCCAGATTCTCTCACGTGTTGTGTCGTGAATCTTCAGATTCCATCCCGGGTAATCGCGGCATGTCTGTTCAGCAAGCACCTTTGGCTGCGGCGGTCCGTCGTCGGCGAATTCTCCATAATTCCTGAAGCTGACATGATGCGCGTTGCAGTCATCCCAAATAAATCCGTTACGCGGCAGCGCGATCGAACGGTTTCCGTTATAATCATACTCACCGCCCCGGTCGCCATATTGCGTCGGCCACGTTTTCTCGACGTAATCGTTTGCGTACGCCGCCATGCTCCAATTGTGCCCGTCCGCGCTGACTTCGCCATCCACGTAGAAATTATCGAGGAGTACAAATTCCCTGGCCAGCGCATGATGGTTAGGAGCAATCCGCTCGGGGAAAAGACAAAGGGTCGTATCACCATTTCCCCGCGGGTCATCACCCAGAACCTGATCGTATGTCCGGTTCTCTTTTATAACGTAAAAGACATATTTGATGGGAGATGACCCACCAAGCTTTCTGGGAATCGGGTTGCCCCTTTCTCCATCGATCATTGACGATCTCGGAAGAGTATACGGAGTATTATGGTAGACTGCCTGAGAATAATTCCTCAGCTGCTCTTCATCAGGTTCGGGTACCAGGCTAATGCTCCCCCGGAACAGGTGCCCGATATATTGTTCCTTTGCCCGCGATTGTTCTGCCTTCCCGCGTCGTTTGGCCGGATTGGGTCCCAACGGATTTGGCAAGGAGCTGAATCCTTTCCCGTTTGCCACCCATAATGTCTTATCAACGACACGAATACACGTCGGGTACCAACCCGTTGGAATAAATCCACGCGAAAAGCTATGACCCGGCCGGGAGACGTTAAAGACGGCGAGACAATTGTTATCGGCATTCGCAACGTAGAGAGTTCGCTCATCCTTGCTCAGCGCAATGCTGTTGCTTGTACTTCCCTCAAGGGAACCGGGGTAAAGCGCGGCGTCGAGTGTCTCAGTGACTTCCATCCGCGAGGCATCGATGACAGAAAC
>JAWOMQ010000002.1:0-9728 GCA_033852415.1 Bacteroidota bacterium | reverse complement strand
TCCTGTCATCGAAGCTGTCCGCACGGTTCTGCGGAGCGGCTCCTGCAGTTCATTCAACCGTCGTGCAAAAAACTGATCGACCATCAAATTTTGAATTTCCGGGGCGGTCCGGAACGCATCCCGGATTGGCTCGAGCATCTTCGAGCGGATGATGCATCCTCCCCGCCAGATCCTGGCAACAACCTCAAGATTAAGATCATACTTGAACTCCTGAGATGCAGCTCTCAAGAAGGCCATACCCTGTGCATAGCTAATAATGATGGAAGCGTGAAGCGCGTCCCGCACATCGTCGATGGATACGGGTGCATTGTTTCCCTCGGGTTTCGCAGGTCCTTTGAGAATCCGTGCTGCCATTGTGCGCTGCTCCTTGAAGCTGGAGAGCATTCGCATTTCCACCGCGGTGTTGATCGTAGGAATCGGGACCCCGAGGTCAAACGCATTCTGAGATGTCCACTTTCCGGTCCCCTTTTGCTCAGCAGTGTCCAGGATGAGATCGACAAGCGGTATTTTTGTTTGATCGTCGATCTTTGAAAGGACCTTTGAAGTGATCTCGAAGAGGTAGGAGCGGGATTCTTCCCGTTCGTTCCACTGACCAAATATTGCAGAGATCTCCAAAGGGGAAAGATGGAGTGCTGCCTTAAGGATATGGTATGCTTCACAGATAAGCTGCATTACGGCATATTCAATGCCATTATGCACCATTTTGACATAGTGACCGGCGCCGCGAGGACCCATGTAGGCGCAGCATGCCTCGCTGCCGACATGCGCGGCGATTCTGGTGAAGACCGGTGCAACACGCTCGTACGCATCCTTCGCACCGCCCGGCATAATCGCCGGGCCTTTGAGAGCACCCTCTTCACCGCCCGATATACCCGACCCTATGAAAAAAATACCATCCTTTTCCAACTCACCGGCCCGACGCTCGGTATCCAAAAAATATGAATTGCCCCCGTCGATAATAATATCACCACGATCCAGATATGGTTTGAGGTGAACAATGACGTCGTCGACAGGTTTACCGGCATTGACGAGCAGAATTATCCGGCGGGGTTGTTCCAGCTGCTGCATGAATGCGGCAACATCGAATGATCCGACAATCTTTTTCCCTTTGGCTTTATTCTGAATGAAACCCGAGACTTTTTCCGGCACCCGGTCATAAACTCCCATCGACGTTCCGTTCCGTTCAATATTGAGCGCAAGGTTTTGCCCCATTACACCCACACCAACGAGCCCAAAGTTCATTTTATCCATGAGTTTGCCTTCGAGTAAAAATCCTTAATCAAAGAATCTTCCCCGGTACGCCCACAGTCCTAACCCCGGATTCGACACAAAGAAGATCTTTTCGCCATTATTCATGATATTGTATCCATCGTTCATTTTCCGCGGATCGTACTTCCTGAGCATTTCGTTCAGATCGCCATACCGGAAGTGAACACTCTCAATTTCTTTTTTCGAGATTTTCCCAGGACAATACGTGATCCCGAAGCGTCCTTCCGACGATCCATGAATAAGATGTGCTGCGGCACCGAGACCTTTCTGCAGATCTTCGTTCTTCCGCACCAATTCAAGGACCTTCGGTGTCCCGACATAGCCGTATTTACGAATCAACGCGTCAATACCGGGATCTTCTCCGAACTGACCCACGCCGGGGGCCAGGACAATCAATTCTCCACCGTCTGCAATTGCCATCCGGGTGCGATAGATGCTCTTGTTCCCGAGCCAGGTACTTTTGAACTCTGAAGGGTCAAGGAACACAACGACTTTGTTCAGCGGTTGAGGAAGCAGTTCAAAATTCACCTTAAGCGAGAGTTCCGCCGCGCGCTCGAAGCATTCGTTATCGTCCCCAATGAATAAACCCCGCACGACCAACGTTCCACCCGCATCTTTCCCTATAACCGTCAGGACGTACACGATGGGGAGCATTCCTGCGAAATGACTAGACGCATAATTGAGAACCTTCCGTACGGGGGTATCTGCCCGCCCCATGATCCGTTCCATACCATATGCTGCACCCAGAAAATGGGTCTTATTGATTCCCTCTCCTCCACCTGTGCCGATGAAGACGTTCTTGCTCTGATTTGCCATTCCAATGACCTCATGGGGCACGACCTGCCCGATGGAAAGAATGAGATCGTGTTTTCCGTTCGCGACAAGAGGATCCACCTGAATGGGGATAGAATAGTTAACACTTCCTTCTGAAACTTCATCGATGAAGCCGGCCGGGACCTCGCCCAGCGTGACCAACCCTTTTCGCCAGTCATGGGTGCGGAAAAGCTTTTTGGGCACCTGTCCGAACATATCGGCAAGTTCTTTTTCAGTCATTGGATAGTGGGTGCCGGTTGCGGGTAGGATATCTGTGAGATGATCTCTGTAGTATTCCCAGACGAATCCGGTCAGGGGACCAGCCTGAGAATGGACGCGTGTGAAATCAGGCGGAATGGCAAGCACGCGTTTCTTAGTCCCGAGCAACTCAAGTGAGGCTTCGAGGCCGCTCCTGAGCTCGTCCCGGCTTAGAACAGTTTCTTCAGATCCTTTGCTGTAGTATATCATTTCTCCTCACACGCCGGAATAGGCATTAAATCCACCATCGACCGGGACAACAACGCCGGTAATAAATGAGGAGACATCTGAAAGGAGAAAGAGTGCGGTCCCCTGGACATCCTCGGGCTTCCCAAATTTTCCCATGGGGGTAAGACTAAGAATTCTATTTCCACGCGCTGTCAGATCACCGGTTTTCTCCTCCGTAAGGAGAAATCGGTTCTGATTTGTCAGGAAGAAGCCGGGTGCGATCGCATTGACACGAATGTTGACCTTCGCAAGATGCACAGCCAGCCATTGTGTAAAGTTGTTGATGGATGCTTTAGCTGCGGAATACGCCGGAATCTTGGTCAGTGGTCTGTACGAGTTCATTGAGGATATATTGAGCACCACACCCTTCCTTCTTTCCACCATATCCGGCGTGAAGACCATCGTCGGAAGGATTGTACCAAGAAAATTCAAATCAAACACTTTTCGGAAACCGTCCAGGTCGAGACCATAAAATGTTTTCTCAAGACTACCGCCTGTATCGCCCCCCACGAACTCTACTTGCGTTGTTGCCTTCGGTGAATTGCCGCCGGCGCAATTAATGAGGAGATCAATCAAACCGAGGTCCTTATGAATGCGCATGATTGCCCGTTGGAGGGACTCCCTCTCAAGGACGTTTCCCTCCACGCCAATCGCGGTAGAACCAAATTCTTTCCGGAGAGATTCTGCGACCGCTTCCGCCGCATCCGGCAAGAGGTCCACCACCGCAATTTTCACGCCGGCAGCTGCAAGCGCCTGTGCGATGGCCCGACCGATTATTCCGCCTCCACCGGTCATGACGCAGACTTTTCCTTTAAGATCATCGAACGAGAGTTTATTCATGCTCATGTTTCCTTCATATCAAAATATTCAAACCGCGGGGCCAGCACATGATTGATCAGGAATGCTACAATATAAGCAAACGCACAGATGGTAAACAAAATGGTGTAACCCGCGGTAACGTTGCCCGAGGCTTTGAAGAGATCAAGAATTTTCCCGGTGATGAAGGGAAACAACATTCCTCCAACTGCACCGGCCATCCCGCCAATGCCGGTGACGGATGCGACAGCGTTTTTCGGGAACATATCCGACACCGTGGTGAACAGGTTTGCCGACCACGCCTGATGCGCCGCCCCTGCCAGACCGATGAGAGAAACAGCCATCCAGTCCCCAACGGAGGTCACGGCATAGATCGGGAGGACGAGAAAGGCAAAAATGATCATACCGGTCTTCCGGGCGCGGGTGACCGTCCAGCCACGCTTTGCAAGAAAGCCGGTTACCCATCCCCCGACAATGCTGAGGACAGTAACAATCGAATAAATTGCGACAAGATGGACCCAACTTGTCCTGATATCAAGTCCGCGGGTTTGTTTGAAAAAGTCAGGCAGCCAGATCAGGAAAAACCACCAGATCGGATCAGTAATAAACTTCGCGACGATGAAAGCCCACGTCTGGCGATAGACGAGCAATCGCCGCCAGGGAACTTTTACCCGGGCCCCCTGTTCGTCCCTATCGCTCTGGATATAAGCCAGTTCGGCTCTGCTCAAGCGCACAGATTTTTCAGGTTCGTTATAGAACGGAATCCAGAGAAACAACCAACACAATCCCGCAAGGCCGGCAACAATGAATGCCATCTGCCATCCCCACGTGAGGGCGATCCATGGCACAATGGCCGGGGCAATGATCGGACCCACATTGGCACCGGAATTGAAAAGGCTTGTCGCCAGAGCCCGCTCTTTCTTGGGGAACCACAACGCCACAGCTTTAATAGTCGAAGGAAAGTTCCCTCCCTCGCTAATACCGAGAAATGAACGCGCAACTGCAAAGCCCCCGACACTTCCCACTAACGCGTGTGCCATGGCTGCAAGACTCCATCCCGCGATAGAAATTGCATACCCGATTTTTGTTCCATATCGGTCGATCAGCCAGCCAAAAATCACGAGCCCGATTGCGTACGCTCCCTGGAACGCTGAATTAACAAGACCGAACTCCGCATTCGTCCATCCCATCTGATCATCGAGAATCGGTTTGAGGAGTGAGAGGATCTGGCGGTCGATATAGTTGATCGTTGTAGCAAAAAAGAGCAGCGCACAAATCACCCATCGATAGTTGTTCCATCCAGTCACACCAACGCCTGGCTGTCCCGAACGTTCGATCGTCTTATCTCCACCGTCCATAAGTTTTTCCGATGTTTTGAATTCAATCCCTATCAGGTGCCATCGTTACCTGCTGACCCGGTCGCCAGCCAAGTTCTTTCTCGTTTCCTTTTCACCGGGCGATCCAATAAACAGAGGTTGAACATGCCGGAGAAATATGTTCGTCGTCACATTTGCTTCAATCGCTGTGCGGCACTCCTGCAGCAACCGGGTAAATTCTCCCCCCATCTCTGCTGCAACCTTGTAGCCAATGTGGACAAGCTGCCTGAGGTGAGGATTGAACAAGCGGGAGGACTGATCGTGCCGGAGTGCGCCGGCAACCTGTTCTGAAGACCAGCCGTCCACTTCTGCCGGGCTCGGAAGACGAACCTTGTCGATATCGATCACCGCGAGATACGGTTTGCAGAGCTCATCATAGCGCTGATATGACTCCCGGTAAATCCTCTTCGCAACCCTCAATCCTTCGCCCCCGGAAGCTGCCAGGCCGATCACCTCCTCGAGCCATGTCGTACCTGCAGTCTTGAGATGGATACCCGCGTCAAACTTTTTCATCGCGTTTCTGATTATGGGATAGAGAGAGAATTTGTCGCTCCCGGAATGGACGCTCAATTTCAGATCCACCGGCAAATCGAACGTCCTGACAGAATATGTGAGCACCGCAAGATCATCCTCGAACTCTCGCGCGAACTGATCGATCCTCCCGACGTAGTCGATTCCTTTCAGGAACGAACCGGTGAACTTTGGAGCAATGGTTTGAATGGGGATTTTCCGGTCAGCGATCAGGGCGAGCAGAAGAAACAGCTCGGCGGGATTCTGCGGGCACTTTGCCTCATCAACAGAGATTTCGGTCACAAAGTTCCCTTCCCCTTTGACCTCGCGGATCCGGCTGTAAACTTTCGCAGCAGCATCGACGGCGGCAAGGTACTGTTGTGCTGCGGCACGCGCGAGGTCATCAGTCACCCGGATCTCCGTGTGCGTACCTGCGAGCGAGATCGGTCCTGCGAATTTCTTCATCGAGCGGACAAATGATTCGACAGCGCTTTCAGCTGCCGGGACACCAATAAAATCAGCCACGTCGATCGTAAAGAAATCGCTGTAATCCAGGAACCTGTCGACGGTTTCCAGACCGATATGGTCGGCATCAACAAAATAGGAATGCCGCCAGTTAGACCTCTTGACCGCGGTGTCTGCACCCCGGCGCGCGTCCTGGGGCGTCGTGCCTATAATGGAGTGTTCCCGGTTCGACTTATTCCACACCGGGGTAAGATAAACACCAAACGTTTCGGCGGTTTGAAGTGCCCGCAGTTGTGCAGTGCCTTCGACGCCGAATCTATCACCAATTCCGATTGAATATTTTCCCAGTTTCATAGACGTATCAGATCTCTTATGTTTGAATTTGTTTCTCTCAAGAGAGGCTGGCTGTTGAGAGTCCGTCCATATCGGCGAAATCCTGATTTTCCCCACCCATGGCCCAAATGAACGAATATTTCCTGGTAGCCGCGCCGCTGTGGATTGACCAGCTGGGGGAAATTATCGCCTGATTGTTCCGGACGATGAGATGCCGCGTTTCATCGGGCGTTCCCATCAGGTGGACCACAAGCGAATCAGGGTCCAGTCCGAAATAGAGATACACCTCCGTTCTCCGCTGGTGCGTGTGCGGCGGCATTGTATTCCACACACTTCCTTTTTCCAATTCTGTCAATCCCATCACGAGCTGACAGCTCCTGGTTTCGTCAGGATGAATATACTTGTAGATTGTGCGTCTGTTAGCAGCATCCCGTGAGCCAATCGCGTTCGGCCGAGCCTGGCGTGCCCTTATCAGGGTCGCAGGGAGGGATGCGTGCGCGGGGAAGGAGACAAAATAGAATATTGCGGGCTGATGAGAATGAGCGCTCGTGAATTCTATTTTCCCGGCTCCCTTCCCGACGTACAGCATATCCTTCTTCCTCAGAACGAACTCCGAATCCCCAAGACTGATTGATCCCGCGCCACCAATATTAATGATGCCTAATTCTCTCCGGTCTGTGAAGACCTCCGCGGCCATTTCCTTCTTCGAGGCATGCAATTTCAACGGCGCCTTCTCCGGTACAGCGCCACCGACGATCGCCCGATCGGCATCACAATACACCATCGATACTTTGCCGGGCCGAAAGAGATTGTCGAGCATAAAAGCACGACGGAGTTCGAGGGTAGTCATTCGTCGATAAGATTCTTTATCGGGTAAATTCCTCACTTCCATAAAGTCCTCATATGATTGTTTAGTCATCTCGCCATCCAACCGCCGTCCACGACCAGCACATGGCCGGTGACATAGTCGGAAGCAGGAGAAGCGAGAAAAATAGCAACGCCCTGTAAATCGTCGGGTGTCCCCCATCGCCCGGCTGGAATCCGGTCCAGGATTGCTTTTGAGCGGACCGGGTCTTCTCTTAACGGCCTGGTATTGTTTGTAGCCATGTATCCGGGAGCAATGGCATTAACCATGATGCCATCTTTTGCCCATTCATTGGCAAGGGCTTTCGTAACCTGGGCGACCGCTCCTTTACTGGCTGCATACGAGGGGACGAACACACCCCCCTGGAACGCGAGGAGGGATGCTACATTAATAATCTTGCCATATCTCCTTTTCATCATGTCACGCGCCGCTGCCTGGGAGAGAAAAAACACGGTTTTGGCATTGAGCACCATGACATCATCCCAGTCCTTTTCCGAGAAATCGATTGCGGGAGTTCGCCGGATGATCCCTGCATTATTCACCAGAATATCAATTTTCCCATATGCATCAAGAGCTTTTTTCACAACCGCTTCTATCGATTCCTTGTGCATGAGATCAACAGTCAACGTCACGGCACGACGGCCCATTGCGCGTACGCGGACAGCTGTACTTTCAGAATCCACATGGTCGACAAGCAAGATGTCTGCCCCAGCCGACGCGAGTCCGATTGTCATTCCCATCCCGAGCCCGGTGCTTGCACCCGTAACGATTGCCGATTTTCCCAAGAGATCAAAAAGAGGATTCATTACCCGTCAGTCTCCTTCCAGATCAGCCCTGTTTGATGTGCAGAGATTTGCCGTCACCGGTCTGAAATCCAAAATATCGTTCGGCGTTGAAGTAACATATGTCTTTCACCATCGATCCTACCACCCGGAGATCCGCCGGTATAAGACCCCGCACGATTTCCTTGCCTAATAGGTTGCAAAGGACCCTGCGGAAATATTCGTGGCGGGGGTAAGAGAGGAAGCTTCTTGAATCTGTGAGCATGCCAACAAATTGGCTCAGGAGCCCCATATTCGACAGTGCATCCAATTGTCTGGTCATCCCATCGATCTGGTCGAGGAACCACCAGGCGGAGCCGTACTGAATCTTTCCAGGGAGAGTCCCATCCTGGAAATTTCCGATCATCGTTGCGAACAACTCATTATCGCGGGGATTCAAATTGTAGAGGATCGTTTTTGCAAGCTTGTTGTCCGTGTCGAGCCTATCCATGAATTTCGCAAGAGGCCGGGCAATTTCCCAATCCCCGACGGAATCATATCCCGTGTCCGGACCAAGGATTCTCAACATCCTTGAGTTCGTGTTTCGGAGCGCCCCGAGGTGGAATTGCTGCACCCATCCCCTTTCCCAATCAAGGATTGCCAGCTCGTAGAGTAAAGCAGATTTGAATTTCAGAACCTCCGGTGGAGTCAGATTCTGACCCTCTCTCAATTTTTTGAAGATGTTCTTAAGTTCAGATTCACTATACTCCTCCGCATACACCGTTTCTAATCCGTGGTCAGAGAGGCGACACCCGTGCTGATGAAAATAGTCATGCCGCCGCTTGATTGCAAGGCGGAAATCGTCCATCGTGACTATCTCGACGTCAGCTGCACCGCTGAGTTGATTGAGATACTGATTGAACATTTGCGGGTTCTCCACCGCCATCGTCTTATCGGGTCTAAAGGCCGGGAAGACACGCACTTCAAAGGACTCGTCGGCCTCGAGCTGTTTGTGGAACTGCAGATCGTCGATGGGATCGTCGGTTGTGCAAACGACGCGAACTTTCATCTGTTTCAGTATTCCCCGCGCTGTAAATGCCGGTGTCTTGAGTTTGCGGTTGCACGTGTTCCAGATTTCCTTTGCGGTGGAAGAACTGAGCAATTTGCCGCGCACGCCAAACGGCCGTCTCAATTCAAGATGTGTCCAATGATAGAGTGGATTCCGCAGAGTTTTTGGGACAGTTTCAGCCCATTTTTGAAATTTTTCCCAGTCGGAGGCGCTGCCGGTGATGTAGTTCTCGTCCACGCCACATGTGCGCATCGCACGCCATTTATAGTGATCGCCACCCAGCCAGATTTTTGTAAGGTTTTCAAATTCCCGGTCCTCTGCGATATCACGAACGGGAAGGTGACAATGATAATCAATAATCGGCAGGGGTTCTGCGTATGTGTGATAAAGCTCACGGGCTTGCCTCGTTTCAAGGAGGAAGTCTTCGTGAATGAACGCTTTGCTCATGACCGTATGCTTCATGGATAATTTTTCGGTTGTTTTCTCATACTTGGTTCCAGCGGATATCACCGGGTAGAAAATCTCCAAAGTTCTCCAACCACAACGCCCAGGGGCGTCACCTCATCTACCCTCCATGCGTAAGTGGTCCCCGCACTAAGCTTGCCGGCATCAAAAGACGGCTCAGCGAATGTCCCTTTGAAAGCCAGGCTGTCCGGGGTTCCAAAATAAACCTCATGCATCGTTGCGCCATTCCCTTTTGTCCAGCTGATCACGCCATGTCCTGGATCCATGCCGGCGGTGCCGGGATACGGGACAGGCTGTGTAGCCATCGGGCAGACCTCCCGCAGCGAGGCTTCGGGATCCCAATTGCCATCAAAAGTCCACATGGCCGTGATCTCGTCGGGTTTCGGAGAACCATCAGCCCGACCCAGGTTGTCCGCAAACCAGGGGTAGTCACCACCATCCCTGTGACAGTTGAAGAAATAGTGCCTGTCCCCCCATTGCCATTCGTGGGGGCTTGATGG
>JAWOMQ010000188.1:0-7367 GCA_033852415.1 Bacteroidota bacterium | reverse complement strand
CCCTGTCATGAATCGACAGAGCGCCACTGCGCCCGCTAACCCATCTGACTATTGTTCTTCCTCATCATCCGGAAGGGGGGAGATCCGGGGCAGTCTAAACCCCGGACTACTTGACATTGGTAAGGTAACCGAACAAACCGTCATTTTCATCATTGGGACCCGCAGTAAAGAACAGGCGGTGCACCAACATGTTGCTCGGAGCTCTGCTCTGCATATTGCTTTTCTCAACATTACTGGTATCGCCACCCTGCTCATCTCCATTCTCGTGACCGCCGGTCGCAGACTCAATTCCTGCAACGCCAAAAGACAAACCCCACAATCCTTCGATCGCGAGCGGTGTTCCGCTTTGATCGGAGAGTTGTCCGATGAAGTGACCTCCTTCATTGAATACGTTGATCCTGCCGTCACCAAAATTTCCGACGAGGATTGCATTCCGGAATTCGCCCAGACCCTCACCGGGAACTGCGGCGATCCCCCATGGGGAATTGAGAGTCCCTTGCGAAGCAAATCGTCTCACGAAAATTCCGTCTGGCTGGAAGATGTCAATGAATCCGTTCCCCGGGCCTTTCTGGTCGTCCATATTATCAGGGCCTTTTTGTTTGGCAAACGTGACAAAGAGATTCCCGTCAATGGTCTGAATCCCAAACGGAGCAAATCCCGAAGGGATTCCAGGATCATGGAAGGTGATCGCCGAATCGTACTGGAAATGATCGTCAAAGACATCCACTGCGCCACCTTTGAAGTTTGTGGCGTACAGGAACGGCCGGCCATCCATAAACGCCATGGCGATTCCTTTATATACAGCCTCCGCGGACGAGCGGTCGGCGACGTTGATCGCGCCCGATCCGGAGCTCCAGGCGGATATGATTCCATCTTCACTCGCAAAGATGAACTTGCTGACCTCATCGCTCGAGGGGATGACAAAACCTGGTGTGCTGTTAAAAATCACTCCTGTGGGCGCCCCACCGGTCGTGCTTCCTTCACTCGGTATGGTCACTGGCGGCCGCTGTGTGACACCGTTGCTGTCGTAGATAACCGACACACTCGAATGATTTCCCGAGATCCAGATCTTCCCCGTCGGAGTAACCGCTATTCCCCACGCATTTTGGAGATTATTATCAACGATCGTTGGAGAGTACCCCGAAACGTTCGCATCGAGAATGAACTCAGATACCGCCGGGACACCTGCTTTCGCGAGGGCGGTCAGTTGCGTCCCGCCCAAAGTGGTATCGAGCGCAGGGTTGTTTACTTCGGGTCTGCAGCTAAAGATAAGAATGGCCATCAGGATCACAACCGCAGAACATATTGCTCCCAAAAAACGATCGACTTTCCAGCCCTTTTCCATAGAGCTATCCCCTTTCGAAAAATTTGTTATTGATTGAGAATTTTTTTGATCGCCCCCTCAGGGGACAGAAAAACCCGGCATTACCGGATGATCAGATGAAAATCTCGCTCCTCATCCACTCATCTCCTGGCCAATAGGACCGTCTTCATCCATCACGGTTCTGCCGGGCAATGATTGTCCCTTAATCCACCACTATTTAATTTGCAACAACTGTACCATCAGGCTATTCCTCAAAATCCTTGCCAGCAAGGGGGATAGATCGAAAAGATGGGGAATTGCTGTCACCAAGAATGCTGAATTAGCGACTCAGGATGTGACACGCGATCCACTTTCCTGATCGAAATGCGTTAAGTATAGGGAAGCATTTTCGAACCGGGAGGGATTATATTAATGGTTGGCCGTTTCCCTTCACACGGTAATACCAGTTGCTTCCATGAATGAAGTATACCGAGGTCGTTATTGAGGGGATTACTTTTTCAAAGGAAAAATAATATTGTGGACATTCGAATCATCGGGATTTTTATTACCGCCGCCTGCACATAATGAAATGAGTGAGAGGATCAGATCATCAATGTCAGAATGGGTTATTCACAACCGGCTGTGACCTGCGTATAGAAAATTAATGTCTTAACTCTGAGATTGTTCGGAGCCCACAATTCATATTGGGGCGATCAGAAAACACCAGAGAAGTCAATTAATTTTCGTATTTTGTTCACACCAAATCATCATTTTGAAAGCATAAGAATGCAAATCGGTATTGTCGGATTGCCATTTTCCGGAAAATCAACCCTCTTTCAGACGATCACGAAAACCCATCTGGATCCGTCCACACTGACCCGCAGTGAAGCACATCACGCGATAGTGAAAGTCCCCGACATGCGGCTGGTGAGATGCGCAGAAATCTTTTCACCAAAGAGCACTGTATTTGCAACAATTGAATTTGTCGATGTCGTGGGTCTCAAGAAGGGAGAATCGGGATCCACGCAATTCACAACGAACTTTTTGTCGAACGTCAAGACAAACGACGCACTTGTTCAGGTGGTGCGGCTTTTTGCGAACGATACCGTTCCTCATCCCGACGGATCGGTCGATCCGTTGCGTGATATTTCCTCCTTTGAAACTGAGTTCATACTTTCGGATCTGGGAATTCTCGAGACCCGGATCGAGCGGATCAAGAAACAGCTTCAGAAAACGAACGATGCAGTTGCAAAACGTGAGCTTCCGGTTCTTGAAAAATGCATGGCAATCCTGCAAAACGAAAAACCGCTCCGTGCCGTCGATCTGTCAAAAGATGAGCATCTGCTTCTGAAAACATATCAGCTTCTTACCATCAAACCGATGTTGATCGCGCTCAATCTCGACGATACCCAGTTCGGGGATGCCGAAGCGCAGATTGCTAAAATAAGCTCGAGGAAGAACGACGCCAATACAAAGACGATGGCTTTTTTCGGAAAGATTGAAATGGAAATGTCGGAACTGTCGGATAACGAGGCAGCTGCATTCATGGCGGAGTACGGAATCAAAGATTCGGCATTGACGTCTCTCATTCGGGAATCATACGATCTGCTCGGCGTGCAGTCATTTTTTACGGTGGGTGAAGATGAATGCCGCGCGTGGACGATAAAGAAAGGAATGACCGCCCAGGAGGCGGCGGGGGTCATTCACTCAGATTTCGTGCAAAAATTCATACGCGCAGAGGTCGTTCACTACGATGACTTCATTGCGTGCGGCGGGTCGTTTGCAAAAGCCAAGGAGAAGGGAGTCTGGCGTCTTGAAGGGAAGGAATATATTGTGAAGGAAGGGGACATCATGGCCATTCGCCACAGCTAGCAGAACGGCATTTTCTGGTTCATGATGCCTCCTCACGCTTCAGGATAACAAGAGACAGATCGTCAAAGATCTTTGCCTCACCGATAAACGCATCAACATCGTGTAAAATCCTCTCGCCGATTACGGGAGCACTCAATGTGCGAAGGGAAGGAAGGATCGCACGTACTCTTTGAAGCCCGTAGAACTCATCCCTCACATTTTTTGAATCGGTTAACCCGTCGGAGTACATAACCACAACGTCACCGGAAGCAATGGCAATCTCGCTTTCGTAGTACTCGGCGGATTCCGTCAGCCCGATGGCCGGGCCGCCCTTCCTGGATTCCTCGATACCATTTTCCCGGAGCAGGAGCGGGGGATGGTGCCCCGCATTAATATACCTGATCGATCCGGAATTCGCGGTGAGTTCTGCAAAAACAAATGATGCAAACATGCTGCGGATCCCGTCTCTGCAGAAAATATGATTAATCCGTGAGGCGAGTGTAGCCAGAAGCGTAGTCTCAGGCGCAAGGGCTCTCAGCGTCGCCTGAAATTTTGCTGTGAGCAAAGCGGCCTTGAGTCCTTTTCCCGCAACGTCGGCAAGGGTAACCCCAAACCGGTCACCATCTAACCGCTGGAAATCGACCAGGTCCCCGCCTACATCGTTGGCGGTTCGTGTGAACAGCCACAGCGACCACCCAGGGACCTCGGGGCTGGGTTCCGGCATCAACTCAGCCTGGACGGCATGCCCGGCTTCCAGCTCATCCCGCGCCAGAAGTTTATCTTTGAGTTCAAGCATAAGAACAAATAAGAGGATCATTCCTCCGAGCACACTGAAATCACTCGTCTCGATTCGGTACGAACCACCCTGAATGTGTATGGTGTGGGAAAATACAAGCAGGAGGAGACCGATGACGACAAGTATTCTCCGGGCCGGTGTGAGCTTAAGAAAGAGAGCCTTGAGCAGCCAGCAGGTGGTATAGATCCAGCGCTTGAGCCGCTTCATTTGGGCAAGCCGCTGCTTTCGCTCATCATCCAGGAAGAATTCCTTCACGTCAGCATAATCACGGCGTACGGTATGGAAGAAATCGCCCCGGCTGATATCTTCCCTCAATATCTTGTGCAATTTTGCGTCGCCCGGTGGGGCCGATGTTGTCGTATTCACGGGGCTTCCTGACAATGAGACATTGATCTATACATTCTATACGAAGAAAAGCGTTCCAAAGTTACTCCTCTCTCGCATTCGGCTACGCTGCGCATCAGCAACTCATGAATAAAGAAGGTCGCTGTATTGTCGAGCACTTTTTTCCCATGTGAATCTGACAGCCGCCGCGTTGCGGCAAATCTTTTCCCATGTTGGCGGATCCTTGAGTGCAGTCTCAATTGCTCTCCGGGCCGCAGCGACAAGATTGTCTGCCTGCTCTCCTCTGGTGGATCCCGCGAAACAGAATCCGTTGATCCCATCAATGACGGTATCTTTCAGTCCTCCCACAGCATGGACGAGGCAGGGCTGACCATCGCGCATCGCAATCATCTGGCCAATGCCACACGGTTCAAAAGAACTTGGCATCATAAACAGCGTGCCATTGGCGTAGGATGCCTCAGAGAGAAGGTCGGAATAGACATTGAGAAAGATAAATCGCTCGCACCGTCTCGAAAGTTCAACCAGTTTCTGCTCGTAATCAGATGTGCCGGTACCGAGGATGATGTATAATCCTTCGTTGTTCTTGAGGAGGGCACACACATCCTCGATCACTGTTCGACCGGCTGAGGTGTTTTCGAATAAGAGCTGGATCTTTTGTTCGACAATACGGGTAACGCTTGTCAAAACAACAGATGGCTTGTGCTCCTTGAGCAGTCTCACGCGAGAGATAATTTCAGAATGAAAGGTGTTTTTCCGGGCTTCTGCACCCAACTCTTTCTCAATGAGTTCACACATCTGCGCCCACGACATCTTCCGCGAGATGCGATCGTGCGGGTATTCGGCACCATTGAGTATCCCGAATAATCTGTTCTCCGCCTTCGCCTGTTGGAGGAATTGCTCCAATCCTTCTCCGCCGTAGAACCCTTTTTCATGATCGCTGGGGAGCAAGATCTCTTCTGCATAGGAAGGCGATACTGTGTTCAACCGTGTTGAATACCGAATGCCCGCCGCCATCGGCGTGTAGGTAGGCTCCTGGAAACGGTCGTCGCTCCAGTGAGGAATCCAGGAGAGATCCTGGAAGAGCTCAGGAAACCACTCCTGAACGGTGGCAAGCTTTCCTTGCATCGGTCGCGATCCCTGGATTGCGAGATTATGCACTGTAAACACTGTTCTGAACAGGGCCAGATGGCGAAACGCCGGGTGCATCCGCTGTAATAACAGCAGGGTAGCCATGTGCCAGTCGTGGAGATGGAGAACGGTCGACGGATCGACATCGCGCAGATATTGCCCGATTGCAGAACAGAACAGCGCATACTTTGTGGCGTCCCGCGCAAATGTTTCTCCCGGAGGATCGTTGCAATAGATGGGTTCCCCCCTGATTTCCGGATGCTCAAACACGAGATGCTTCACACCCGCGAGAGACCGGCGTGGCGTAACCTCGTGAAAGTCTCCTTGATGGTTTTTCCCTCCGAAGGGGAATTGCACGCTCTTCAGAAAGCGGGATGGGTTATCGATGTGGAGAAAACCGTACGAGGGAATAATAATCGTTGTGCTCCAGCCAAGAGACGCGAGTGCAGCAGGAAGGTCACGAACGACGTCGCCGACGCCCCCCACCTTTCCACCTCTCAAGGCGTCATTTTCCGATGCAAGCATGATCACGTGACGGTTCTTCACGTTTTCTTTGGGTGCTGTCATAACTTTGAGATCAGTCTCTGATTTCTTGAGAGTACTGGTTATACAATAGTGTTATCCGGGATTGTGCTATCTTTCATAACCACCACAATGCCGCTCTTGATCCAGTATCCCTGAGATTCGCGCTCGACATTCTGGAGATTGCCCTTGTTGATGATTTGAACATTTCTCCCGATCCTGGCATTCTTATCAATAATTGCGTTCCGGATGACGCTGTTCATACCGATGCCGACCGGCGGCCTTCCGGCGGCAAGATCAGCATCTCGCTCCTGGTCGGATTGATGATAATCCGCACCCATAAGGAGTGTATTTTCGATAATGCAATTTTCCTCGACTCTCATGCTGATCCCGATAACCGAATTTGAGATCCGGGAGCCCTTGATGATGCACCCGTCGCATACCATGGTTTCGATGAGCTCGGTATGCAGGATTTTACTAGGGGGAAGATAACGTGCCCGGGTATAGATCGGGGACTCTGCATTGTAAAAACTAAAATCTGGCCGGGGCTGCTTGACCAGCGCCAGATTTGCCCTGTAAAAGGATTCGATCGTTCCTATATCTTCCCAGTATCCATGGAACGCATAGGCCTGGACGTTACTGGAGCCGAGTGCGGATGGAATAATGTGTTTTCCAAAATCTGTCTGTGCCTCATCCTTCTTGAGCAGTTCAAGTAAGACCTGATGCTTGAAAGCGTAAATTCCCATCGAGGCAAGGTAGGGCGCCTCAGAGGCCTGATCCCCCGGCAAGCCGTATCGGGTGGTATCGACACGCATTGCTCGAAGACTATCCCCCGTCGGTTTCTCTCTGAATTCAACGACACGCCCCTGGTTGTCTGACCGCATCAGGCCGAAATGAGACGCGTCTTTCTCGTGGACAGGGATAACCGATATGGTAATGTCCGCGTCTGTCTTTCTGTGGTGTTCAATAAACAACTTGTAGTCCATTCGATACAGGTGATCGCCCGACAGAATCATGTAATCCCTGACATGCCAGGGTTCCATCACCCAGAGAGTTTTTCTCACAGCGTCTGCCGTCCCCTGGAACCAGTCAGAACTCTGCGGTGTGTGCTGGGCTGCGAGGACATCCACAAATCCTTTCATAAATGGATAGAAGTGATAGCTATCGGCGATATGTTGGATAAGGGAAGCCGAATTAAATTGGGTGAGCACATAAATTTTGAGGATTCCGGAATTGATACAGTTACTCACCGGGATATCGATCAATCGATATTTTCCGGCCAACGGAAGGGCAGGTTTGGCGCGGTGCTTTGTCAGGGGGTACAGTCTCTCCCCCCGCCCTCCCCCCAGGATAACAGCTAAGACCTCGTTCATACAATTCCCTGAAAGAGTGATAACGACTGAAATATTATAATGAACGACT
>JAWOMQ010000032.1:0-8582 GCA_033852415.1 Bacteroidota bacterium | reverse complement strand
CTGATGTGTGGATCGGTGATTTTCACACTGTCATAGACGTGAAGTATCTGAGAAGTAATATCTCTTTCCAGGAAAGAATAGGTATCCATCTGGAATTGTTTAAAATCATCCGTCGTGAGTTTTGTTGCCGAAGAGAGTAACTGACGGATACGCTGAATTCGGGACGGCGGTTCCCAGAGAGTTGACAAATAGTACGGATATGATGAACCGGCGAGTTTTTGATTTGCACAGGCGATGAAGCCTTCCGGAGGATTCATGCTGTGTGGAAGTTGCTCGAAGGGGATGTACCCTTGCCATTCGGCATCACCTGTCCAGCCCGGCAAAGGGAGGAGCGCGGATTGCTTCCCTCTCATGGGTACGTGAGCCGCAGTCCAATAGGCGATTGTCCCTTTGTCGTCAGCATAGACGACGGACTGGGCAGGGACGGTAATCTCGCGCAAAGCCCTTGCAAATTCATCTTTGGTGGAGGCGATATTCATTCCGTAGAATCCAAAAGCTTCATCACTCACATCGAATCCAGTCCATTTCATCGTTATGATGCGAGTGGCAGAATTTTGCGCCGATCCATGCTTAAGCATTGGGTGGATATCATTAATCACGGGACCGTGGATGGTCGAACGCACATTCAAGACTATACTATCTTGTTTTCCGATACGGATGATTTCCTGCCGTTCCGTGAACTGTCGGAGGGAATTCTGGAAATAGTATTGATCGGGATGAAGTGAATCGATCTTCTCGATATAGAAATCAGCATCATCAATCATGGCAGCAGTCAATCCCCAGGCTAAATGATCGTTATGTCCAATAACAACAAGTGGAACTCCAGGAATGGAGACACCGGAAACGTTCCAGCCAGGGGCTGAGAGGTGAACCTCATACCAGCGCGAGGGAGCCGGCATCCCGAGGTGAGGATCATTGGCAAGAATCGGCTTGCCGGTTGTCGACTTATTCGAGTCGATGGCCCAGGCGTTGCTTCCTCCCGAGAGCCCATTGAGCCCGAAGTATTCACAATAAAGTTTCCCGGCCTCAAGAACCGGGTTCACACCTGCCATGGCATTTTTTATATCGGCGGATGACACTGTAACCGGCAATGAATCCGGGTAGGCAGGCATAATATCTTGCAGCTTATCGAGGGAAACTTTTGCAGCAATATTGCCATAGGTGAGATCAGTCCACCACGAAAGGCACAATTCCCAGGCCATCAGGCGTGAAAGGAGGATGCTATGCTCGACCTCCCAATGTTCGGGCCGATAGTTCAACATATCAAATTCTACCGGAAATTTTCCGTTATGTCCATCGATAAAAGCGTTAACGCCGGCGCTGAAATCCTCAAGGACAGATCGTGATTCCGGGTGAAGATTTTCCTTGATCCGCCGGGCAAGACCGGTAAAATTCAGCGTCCGGAACAGGCAATCGAGCGGCAACGCGGAATCACCGAGAATTTCCGCAAGCCGTCCTTGTCCGGCCCGTCGAAGTAAATCCATTTGCCATAACCGATCCTGTGCCTGCACATAACCGGTTGCCATCATGAGGTCATGAACGTCGCGAGCTTTGATATGGGGAACCCCGTAAGGATCGCGATAGACATCGACAGCCGAATGCAAGCCATTCAGGTGAAGTGTCCCATGGGTGACCGGATAGGATTTCGTGACCAGGTAATGGAGAGAGAGAATGGCGGCAATGCCGCAAAGGAGAATCGTTGCGGCGATCCCAACAATAATTTTTAGGGGTTTAGAGACTTGATTCACTGGGGAATATTCGCTGACCAATGAAATAAAAATCCCGCCCCGACAATGTCGGGACGGGATAATATACCAGTTAGGTTTTTCTATTCCAAAAGGTCAGAACCTGTACGAGACAGTACCGAGGATGGTGTTGGTCTTAATATCCTCATCGACCCGTGCGGTCTGAACATTGTTGATTGAGTAGTCGTAATTGACCCGGTAATTCTTCCAGAAGCCGTGTGCGTATCCCAGTTCGATGATAATGGAATTCTGGAGTGCAAAGCTTACGCCGCCGGTAATGTATTTCTTTGCATAATCCGAAGGATCTCCGTTGTAGGGAGATGGCAGGTACGCAAAACCGCCGCGTATCTGGAAGCTGCCCGGAATGAGCTCATATTCGGCGCCGGCGTGGAGGTTTGCGGTCGGTTGGAACTCGGACTTAATGAGCGTGTTGTATGCCATCACGTCCGCTGACGCATTCCGGAACTCCATTTGGGTCCAATCCGTGTACTCGACTTCTCCAGTCAGCATCAGATTCTGGATTGCATACGATGCGCCCACAGAGAACACAAACGGAGTTGTTACATCATAATCATCCTTGCCGGTACCTCCATCATACGTCAGGTGATATCCGTCATCAAAAGTGCTGGAGGCGGACTGAGAGAACGTTTCGTGAACGGAAATCCAAGAGGGTGTCTTTATGGTTACACCGATTCTGCTGTTCGGGGCGTATTTATAGAGTAATCCGACCTTCGCGTTGAATCCCCCGATATCACTCTCGACATTTTCCAAAAGGGATAAGGATGAGAAATCATATGGAAACGTCTGATAATAATTCAGGAGGTCATTTTCCCCGTAGTTTCGTTCATATGAATACGAACCTCCAAGAACATTAAGGCTGAGCCCCAGGAACAGGTTTGGACCAACTTCCACTCCCCCGCCTATCGAATAGTTATTTATTCCCCCACCCTCAATCACCGTCCCGTTTTGGGTGAGGCTATCGTGGATCGGGCTGATAAACCTCTGACTGATGGTGTCCGCGTAAGCCAGCTTGAGATATTCAGCGATTGTAACGTCCGGTGTCAGGGGGGCGCCATCGGGTGCCCAGTTTTGAATAATACTGCTCTTTGGATTAAATCCCTGGAATGATAGACCCGTGGTGAAATCGCTTTGGCGCGAGTAGCCGAGGGCAATGACCAGACTTCCCTGCGTTGTAGGAATTGAATACACAAGGCCGAGACTGTTGAGATTTGTTGAATTATTTGAGAAGGACGCCCCCTCGTTGTATAATGTCCCTGTGTTATCATACCCGAGCTGCGACATGCCAAATGAAAATTCGTTCATCTTCAACTGGCCGAGACCGGCAGGATTCCAGTAAAGAGCCGAAAAATCGTTCGCGACTCCGGTATAGCTCATCCCCAGGCCAAATGATCTCGCGCCGACACCAACACCTGGTGTGGAAAGCCGAAGGACATCTTCAGGATACTGCGCCATTGCAGTAAAGGAAATCGAGAGAAGGAGCATAATAAGGATTATAATACTACCACTGTAGTTTTTCATAGTCGTCATCGAGAGATTATGAGAAAAATTATTAGCGTCGGCCGCCGCGTGAACCACCGCCACCACCACCGCCGCGTGATCCACCACCGCTGACGCTACCGCCATGGTAGCCACCGCCGCCTCGGGGAGCAGGCGGGGCCGTATACGTTCCCCGTCCACTGCTTCCGCCCGATCTGTATCCGCCGGATTTCCCGGGAGCCGGTGCAGTACGGGATCCGCCGTACCGGGGGTAATAGCCGCGATTGACGGCTGATGATCTGTAGCCGTGAGGCGCATTGCCCTGAGTGACGACACGCCGCTGTGTCCCTGTTGTGCGATTGATGCCCGCCCGCTGCTGCGTACCAGTTGTCGGCCGGGTGTTTACCACCGGGGCAGGACGAGAGCGCTGTGCCCCAACTGGCAGATTATATCCTTCACGGTCTGTCCGCGATGGTGCGGCAGGGGCATAACCGCTGCCTACGCTCACTGCACCGCGCGTTACACCAATGCCACGCGTTGAACCAAAGTTCCTTCGCAGCCCGTAGCGATAACCGTAGTAACCGCCTCCGTGGTAGTATGGATACCCGGAATAACCGTAGAAATTATATGGATACGGATATGGCGGATAATAACCGTACCAGTACGGACTATAGAACGACCAGGGATCATAGTACCCGATGCCAAATGCGACCGAAGGCCAGAAGTAAGCGGGATAGTAGTAGTCAAATCCCACCATCGATCGATTATGCCAGTCGTCATAATAGTCACCGCCACAACATCCGTTATCTGTGTAGGGTTCGGTTGAATCGCCGCTCACGGTTGTGTCATCGCCGTAAGCGCTCTGCTGTGCATACCCTGTATCATCATCTCCACGTGTAGAAACTTGTGTGTAGCAACCCGAGAATAGCGCCAGCGACAAGCCGACGATTCCGAGGAAGACAAGTGTAAATACTTTTGATTTCATGAGGACCTCGAGATTGTGTTCATGCCACTAAAAAATCTGCAATTTTGATGCCAGTTCCCTTCCGTCCGGTACCGACAATTTAAGTATATAATGACCTGAAAACAAGGCCTCCTGGGAGGGGTTCAATCGGGGGGTTTAAAGTTGTTGGGTAGAAAAGACATATGGCCCGGAAGTGTTGAATTTTGGAGACATAGTGCAATTGCATTAAAGATATCCAATAAAACGCGACACTCTGGTTGAAGCAATATCTCAGATGTGGCTTTCACTCTGTCACATCAGTATAGCTCTCAATTTGGTGGAGCGTGAAGCAGATTCTGGGTTCGAATTTCAGGAAAGTGTGCCCGGGTTAATCTCTTGTCATTTCATTCCACTGAACAACACTATAGCTGCGTAACAAAATCCATCGAGAATACACGATTCCCAATCGACACATCCTGTTGGTTTCGAAGGAGATCTTTCAAAAAGAATTTGAGTGTCACGCCATTCCAAGCAGAGATAGCGATACCGGTATTAAGGTATCCCCGTCCCCTTCCTCGTGCGTCGTGATTGCTGTCGTTCCACCCGAGATTGTACTCTGCCAGAACGGAAGCAATCGGACCGATCGTTTTCTCAATGCCGCCATAGATATTCGGATCCTTGTCCCCATCCGCCTGCTCAAGGCTATAATTGATACCGCCGTGGAAGCTGAGATAGCCATACGCCTCGTAATTTTTGCTGACGGCAATATAAAACCCGGGAGATTTAATGGTGTAGCGGTCGGCGCTGTGGAGATAGCCGTCCTTTCCCTGAGAATCAAACCCAAGTGCGAGGGCGGGAAAAAAGTAAGATTCATCAAGGACGCGGACCTTCAGCGCCATTCCGGGAAGAGGGTTCCAGTCGGTGTGGCCACTCCCGATGAGCCCATTGCCCCCATAGGAAATTCCAAACATCAGCCGGTCGAAAAACCCCACAGACAGTCCGAGCAGCATCCCTCCATCCTGAAAGCAATCCACATCAAGACCGACGGTGTGATCATGGAGGAGACCAGCGGTGGGTTGATCGATGATGAAGCGCGATTCGACATTCGCGCTATTGCCTGCCGTTCCCTGAGTGTGTGCAGACACTGAACAGAGAAAGATACCGATCGAGATCAACGCGGCGGTATGTAATCCACGATTTCTCATTGTGTAAACTTATACAGCCCATGCAAAATACGGAAATCGTGGACGAGACTCAACTGCAGAGGCGGCCTCATTGCATTTCTCCCCGAAAGAATCTACATTATTAGAGAGTCAGGTTCATCCTGTCATCACGATATCATCACTAATATGTTCTTCAAGCTAACGTTATGCCAACACGACCCTCCACCATCGGTGAGCTGAGACGAAACAACTATCAGGTTTTCTCGGTCAAGGACGAAATCCGAAAAAATCTTATCGTGAAGTTGAACAAACGCGAAACTCTTTTCCCCGGCATCATCGGGTATGATCAGACGGTCATCCCGGCACTCGTCAACGCCATCCTTGCGAAGCACGATATTATGCTGCTCGGGCTCCGTGGGCAGGCGAAGACAAGGATCGTCCGTCAGCTTCCCCTTCTTCTGGACGAATATATCCCGATCATTGCGGGATGCGAAATCAACGATAACCCTTACCATCCCGTCTGCAAGCGCTGCACCGATCTTGTGAAAGAATGTGGCGACGCCGTGGAAATTGAGTGGCTGCATCGCGAGGCCCGTCTCGGTGAGAAGCTGGCTACTCCGGATGTAACAATTGCCGATCTCATCGGGGATATCGATCCGATCAAGGCGGCAACGCAGAGACTCCATTATTCTCACGAAGGCGCAATTCATTTCGGCATTATCCCGCGGACGAACCGGGGCATTTTCGCAATCAATGAACTGCCTGATCTCCAGCCACGCATCCAGGTCGGCCTCTTCAACATCATGCAGGAAAAAGATATCCAGATCCGCGGATTTAACGTCCGTATACCCCTTGACATTCTTATCGTGTTTACGGCAAATCCCGAAGACTACACCAACCGTGGCAACATCATCACACCGCTCAAGGACAGGATCGATTCGCAGATCTTCACCCATTATCCCAAAACCCTCGAAGACGCCATCAAAATCACCGAACAGGAAGCGTTGATTGAGCGAGGCGGAAGACAAGTGGTGTTCCCCTATTACTTTAAACAGGTCGTCGACCAGATCGCCTTTGAGGCAAGGAAAAGTGAGTTCGTCGACCAGAAATCCGGCGTGAGCGCACGACTCACAATCGCAGCAGTCGAGAATCTGATCAGCAACGCCGAGCAGCGCGCTATTCTGCACAACGAAGATGTTATTATGCCGCGTGTGTGCGATCTTCCACACGTCCTTCCCGGGATGACCGGCAAGATCGAGCTTGTCTTCGAAGGTGAACAGGAAGGACCGGTGAAAGTCGGCAAAGCACTCATCGGGAAAGCCGTGCGCGAGGTGTTTAAACATTACTTCCCCGATCCGCTTCAAAGGAAAATTCAACGGTCATCCGGTTCAGAGCAACGGCATGGGGGAACGGACGATCCCGAGTACGGCCGAATCACATCCTGGTTTGAGGCAGGTAATAAGGTCGAGATCGCCGATACGATGCCGATGGAACAATATTTCAACGAACTTGATAAGGTGAAAGGACTTCGCGAGCTCACGAAGAAGCACATGAAAATTTCCGACAATAAATATGAGCTCGCGTCCGCAATGGAATTTACCCTCGACGGCTTGCATCAGTTTTCCAAGATCGCCAAAGACGAGGTGGAACATCTGGTCGAATATAAGGACCTCGTCGGGAGCATCTTCGCCGGAAAGGGTAAAATGGAGAACGACGATTGATACTTTATCAGTCGGGATAGAATAGGTTAGCGAGCTTCCCGAACAGAATCCTGATTTATCATGCGTTATCGTTACAGTAAATGGACTCCTCAATCGATGACCGACGAGCAGCGGCTCGAAGGGCTGATCTCGCTCTTCAGTTATCTGATGCTCCAGACGAACGGCGATCCGGAGGAGGCGCTCGACTGGCTCCGACAACTCGCCCAGGAACACGGCCTGTTCGACGAATCACTCACCATTGACGACCTCATTGACAAGTTAAAAGAGATGGGCATCCTTGAGGAAAACAAGGAAACGCTCACGCTTACTTCGAAGGGAATACGCCGCATCCGGCTTGACGCGCTCAGGGAGATCTTCACATCCCTGCGTAAAGGCGGTATTGGCGCACACGAGACACCGCAGACGGGGACGGGAGTAGACCGTTTGAGCGAAACCAAGAAATGGACCCCCGGCGAACCACCGACGAATATTGATCTCACTTCCACGTTAACCAATGCCTTTAAGCGGGACGGGATCGACGATTTTTCGCTCAAAGAGGAAGACCTTGAGGTGTACGAAACCGAGCATATGACCTCCTGCGCAACCATTCTTATGCTCGATATCAGTCACAGTATGATCCTCTATGGCGAGGATCGCATTACTCCGGCCAAGCAGGTTGCGCTCGCGCTTGCAGAACTTATTACCCAGAAATATCCAAAGGATTATCTTGCTGTCGTCACATTCGGCGACGACGCTGAACTCGTCAGCATTGCCGAACTTCCCTTCCTCTCGGTGGGACCGTACCATACCAATACACGCGCCGGACTGCAACTTGCCCGCAGCCTCCTCCGCCGCCAGCGATCCATCAACAAACAGATATTCATGGTGACCGACGGGAAACCATCCGCTATTTTTGATACTAATGGGAGGTTGTACAAGAATTCATTTGGCCTCGACCCCCGCATCGTAAACAAGACACTTGATGAAGCTGTTGCATGCCGGCGCGAGAAAATTACAATCAGCACATTTATGGTTGCTCGCGATCCCTACCTGATCAATTTTGTGGAGGAACTGACTCAGGCGAACAAAGGCCGCGCGTATTATTCGCAACTCCAGAGCTTGGGCGAATTTATTTTTGTCGATTACATCCGCAACCGGCGTAAACGATTCAACGCTGGCTGAGGTGCGTTTCCCCCCTCATCTCACCCTGGCCACCTCCTAAACGGAAAGAACCCACCGACAATGAATATCGCGAATTAATCCCGGGCAACCGGAGATTAGTGTCTCGACCCAGAAGTATTGTCACTATGTTCCGGGTCAGAATCGAGCAATCCTGAGATGATAGAGCTGATATTCTTCTTCGCACTTAGTGAACATATTTTGGGGACTCGACACTAGCGGGAGATTGTCCCTGTTTCGGTAGTAAACCTGATCGCTTCGACAAGCACTCGTCCTTCCCGGGTTGGTGGAAACTCAGTGTGGAGTAACGCTGAAATTGTGGGAGCGATGTCTGTCGGGCTAACCTCTTCCGGAA
>JAWOMQ010000060.1:0-8159 GCA_033852415.1 Bacteroidota bacterium | reverse complement strand
GCGACGTCGCCGGTTTTCAGGCCTGGTCCCCACAACCAATAACTGTTGTGTGGACAGAGGGCTGCAGGTAAGCCGTAATGCTTCCCAAAAAAATCAATCGCACCCGCCTCACCATAGTTTCTTACATAGATGACACACTGGGCTTGTTCTGCAGGCGTCAACTTCTGGTATGCTTTCCCAACCAACGCAACCATCTCTTCCCATCCAAATTGATCGGCGTAATATTGCGGGACATCGCTGACCGGCGTACGCTCTTCCACACGCGGTGCGAGATGTAAGAATTTTTCGTACCGGACAAACTGGCTGACCGGAAGGATGGGAATCGCAAAAGGCGAAATCATGATTGCCGAGACGATCAACGCAACCGGCAGCGTGGCTTTCACCCAAGCCCATGAGCGCTTGCGAACGAGCTGTTCAATCGCGATAGAGCCGCCGGCGAGATAGACGGGGTAAATCGGGGACAGGTAATAAATTTTTGCGTTGCTTAGAACCATGGCAACGAACACCGCAGGATAGAGCCATGCGAGGGGGCGAAGCCGTGCATTGCTGAAGAGGAAGTAATAAATTCCCCCGAGCCATATCGGGGCGTTAAAAGCATTGATGTTCCGGAGTTGTCCAAAGAAAAAAGCGAGGGCGCTCAGGTTCACATTCTTGTATTGGCTTGCATTCCGCATGAATTCGAGCGATGGTAATCCGTGCCGGATTTCCCAGATGATATGAGGGAGAAAAACCAGGAACGCCATTGCTGCGCCGAGCCAAAACCAGGCAGTGGCGAGCTCTTTACGCTCTCGGGTGAGGAGTAACCCAATAACGAGCCCAATACAAAGGAAACCGATGGAATACTTGTTCTCCAGTCCAAGGCCAACGATGATCCCAAAAAGAATCCAAAGCTTTGGCTTGTTCTCAACCAGAATGATAACCACAGTATATAACGCCAATGCCCAGAAGAGTACGTCGAAGGGGTTCATAGAGAAGAACAACGCTTTGCCGAGCAACTCATGAGATGCAACAACCGACAGCGCCGCAAGCGCTTGTGCGTATTTCCCGCCTCCCAGCTTCCGGACGGTCAAGGCACCGAGTATAATGACCCCCCCGCCAGCCAGCGAAGGGAGAAGACGGATTGCCTGAAGAGAATCACCAAGAAGGTGTCTGCTGACCCACAGCAGGACTATCGAAAGCGGTGGTTGATCAACATAGCCATAATCAAGGTGGTTGCTGCAGGCGATATAATATAGCTCGTCCCTGAAATAGCCGTAGTTGTTATGAAAGAGCACTTGCACCGCCAGTTGGATCAGGGCGAGCAAGAAGGGAATCCACAAGCCCTCCATCAGGATTCTGGGTTGAGCGCTACGATCTCGCATGGTCGGGCGTCTTTCGGCCTGGCGATAGTCTTGCCTGTTCCCATACCTGAGTAGTGGACAGGAAGAGGCTGGCATTCTTGCAACAGACCAATGTGAGTTTGATAGTCGTTTGCGATTTCAGATATGTGAACGAATAATGCGCCGGTCTTTTCAAATCACAATGCCGCATTTTTTTAACAGAATCGGCATGCTGTTATCACTCGGAGCTATCCACAGATGCGAATATACAACATATTGCACCTGGTCATTCTTCACCGTATAAAGCGTTGCCCGGGTTGGGGCGATCTCCCGTTCCGCAAAGTGTTCTCCCAGATCATGACAAAATGACCCTTTATTCCTGATCGATTACCCAGGGTTCCAGCAATTTTTCATCAAGACCGTCGAGGAACCTGGACGGCTTGGTGAGGATCATGCCGGTTTCACGGTCATAAATGTTAACAGGGTACGTGATAAAAAGGTTTTCTTTAGCTCGGGTACAAGCGACGTACATCAAACGGCGTTCTTCTTCCATTTCGTCGACATTCTCTGCGGCGCGGGTCGTCGGAAACCGGCCGTCGAGGGCATAGATGATAAACACGCTGTTCCATTCGAGCCCTTTTGCGCTGTGGATCGTGGAAAGCACCAGATATTCGTCATCAGGACCGGGGGAAGCAATATCGGTGATGCTCTCATTCGGAGGTTCGAGGGCCAGATCGGCGAGCAGCGTACCGATATCTTTGTAGCGGCTTGCGATCTGTTCAAATGCATCGAGGTCTTTACGCCGTTTGGTGTGATCGTCGTAATGCTTTTTGAAGATTGGGTGATAGTATGTAATGAGACGGGAAACTTTTTCGCCCGGCTCATAGCGTTCAGGAGCGACCGATTTCAGGTTGTCAAAAAGGTCGCGGACCAGGGCGGGGTAATTTTGGTAGTTTTCCCAGAAGGAGGAGGCCTGGTTTGGGACACGCCGGGTAAGAATGTCATCGATGACTTTTTCCGCGCTGCGGGGGCCGACCCCATCCAGAAGCAAAAGTATTCTGTTCCATGCCACAACATCGCGGGGGTTTTCAAGAACTCTGAGGTACG
Source organism: Bacteroidota bacterium (assembly GCA_033852415.1). Lineage (GTDB taxonomy): Bacteria > Bacteroidota > Ignavibacteria > UBA10030 > SZUA-254 > DATKPE01. The sequence continues at coordinate 5,733 of JAWOMQ010000060.1, read as the reverse complement.
CAATCATGTCCTTTACGTGGGAGGTTTCTATAAATTTGAATCCTCCGTACTTCACGAATGGAATGTTCGCCTTGGTCAACTCGATTTCAAGATCAAAGGAGAGAAAGGAGGAACGGAACAACACCGCGATTTCCTTAAGCGGGATCCCCTGTTCACGTAATTCCAGGATTTTCTGAACGACAAATCTTGATTGCGCATTTTCGTCGTTGGCTATCACGAGCTGCGGCAGCGACCCTTCCTGCTTGTTCGTGAATAGTGTCTTTGAGTACTTATGTTTCATCGTGGTTTAGGTCCGAATAATCCAAATTGAACGATCGCGAGCCGGCCAAAATTGGTCGTGTCAACTTTTGTCTGGATTACTTTGAGTGTGGAGTCTTCGATGCACCAAATCTTTGTAGAGCCGGCGTGATCGAGAGGTATATTTCTGTACGCCGCCGGTGGTTGCTCGATCACAACATGGGGAAGATTGCCGCTGAGAATAATGGGTGTATCAATGTAATAGGAATAATAGGAGGTAAAGGTCGACATCGCGTTGGTTTCTTCACCCATTCCGGGATTTTCCGGCAATCTTGTGCTTACAAAAACGACATCGCGTACACCACAATCAATCACTGCCAGCAAGGCCGCTTCAAAACCGATCCCCTTCATTTCAACATAATGGGAATTATCCGTTGTTTTGATCGGGAAAAGGGAGAATATCGCATTTCCTCCCTGTCGACCGTTGCGGTTGATAGTCTCCCCAAAGGCGGAACGTAATTCGGCGCTCGACGAAAGGGCATCGACAAAATCAATCCTTGTCTTCAGATCCGGGTAGCGGAAGATCCCTTGCACCGCCAGGACATCGATCTTCTCGCGCCTTATAATGCCGGCGAGCGTGTCGACTGAGGGCTGCTCGATCCTGCCCTGGTGGTTGTAGATATCCAGGGAACCAAACTGAAACGTGATTTCTGGTGCCGCAGGTTTCTTTTCGGGTTTTGGTATGACTGCCGGCGCGGGTTTTTGCACCTCATGAGTGGATGGACACCCTTCAAGTGCTGCCATCCAGATAAGAGAGATGAGAGCGAGAAGCGGCTTCAAGGCCGGGAATTTGTGATGAGCTGGTTTCATGTGCCTAATCGATTGCCCGCCGGAGTATTTCGTTTGCAACGTTCAGGATTGCCTGTGTGCTCCGGTAGTTTTCTTCAAGTTTTATGACTTTGCTTTTTGGAAAATCCTCGGGGAAATCTAAAATATTTCTGATCGTCGCCCCCCGGAAAGAGTAGATCGATTGTGAGTCATCTCCTACGACCATGATATTCTTGTGCTTGTAGGCAAGCTGTTTTACAATCTCTGCCTGGAGCCTATTCGTATCCTGGTATTCGTCAACCATGATGTACTTGTACCGGTTCGAGATTTCAGCACGTACGGGTTCCTGTTCCTGTAATAATCTGACGAGGTAGAGGAGGAGATCGTCGTAATCCATCAGTCCATGCGATTTCTTGTACTCGCCGTAAGCGTCCCGAAGCTTGTTGATATCGCTCTCTAGTTCGAGATAATGAGGATAATCCGTCGTGAGCAGATCGACCAGTGGTCTCGTTGTATTGATCGATCGACTGTAAAGATCGTAGAGGGTCTCCTTTCTTGGAAAGCGGCGTTCTTTGGTATCGAGCTTTAGTCGTGTCCGGAGCAGATTAACGACATCCTCCGCGTCGCCCTGGTCGAGAATGGTGAAACCGCGGTCAAACCCAACGAGCGGCGCATGTTTTCGAAGAATGAAATTCGCAAACGAATGAAACGTGCCGCCTGAAACCTTTTCGCACCTGTAATCGAGAAGGATCGCGGCCCGCCGCAACATTTCCTGGGCTGCCTTGCGGGTAAATGTCAGGAGTAAAATATTCTCGGGCTTCACTCCCAATTCTACAAGGTATGCGACGCGATAGACGATCGCCCGCGTCTTCCCTGTGCCTGCCCCCGCGATGATCAAATACGTTCCATCGATCGATGTGACCGCTTCATACTGTGCGGGGTTCAACTCGTTCTTATAGTCTATTGTGAACTTTTGTGGATGAACGACGTGGAGCTGGTCGGCGGGTCGTTTTAGTGTGTATTTCTTCAATGAGGTGTTGGAAGTTGATTCCGAGATGGATCAAATGTTTTAACAATATATCATTTGCGGAAAGAAATGGCAATGCGGGGGCGAGGCAGAGACCTCCGGTAATGCACTGCCTCTCAGTGCGCAATGTTCGCGGTACGTCAGGGGAGAAGGGAGCCGAAATCGCTACGGAGTCTCCAGTCCGGGCTCAAGTAAACTTCCGTCGGGCGCAATCTCTTGTGCCTGTGGCTGTGGCGCGGGTATTTTGTTTTTATAGAGTGCAGTCTGGCTGGCATAATACACAATCCGCATCAGCATCCTGAAAACTATGTACAGCTGTTGCACAATGAGAAGTGCAAGGACAATAAATCCCCCGGACGACTGGAGGGCCCCGGAGATCGGGTTGTACGTCAGCAGTCCAATGATCCCTATCAGAAACAAAATGAGGGAGAGCGTGAATGTTGAAAAAAAGTTACTTACAACAAAACTGATACCTTTCCACAGAGCATGGCGGGTTTTATGCACGTCATTGCTTATAAGGAATATTTGCGCGTAGTCGAGGACCAGAAAGTAGAGCATGATGCCCATATACCCCAAACCTGTTTTCACGGCTGAACCCCAGAAAAGAATGTTCCCGTATGGGTCCTTCCCAAAAACAATCCGGACAAATGCCGTTTCAACGAACTGAAGAGAGTACAAGATCGCGAAGATCGGTATGCTCCAGAGGAACAAGCGGAAAAGCCGCCACCAATAGGCGCCGGCATACTCCCAGTAGGTCTTTGAAGAAAATGGTTGTCCCGAAATCAAAATTCCATATGCGCCGCCTGAAAGAAAGAGTTCTCCGAGCCAGTACATTGTCCCCACAAGCAAGAACAGCGACATGAGGAGTGAGGAGACGCCCTGATTATGAGCGAAGAATTCGATGACGAATTCAAGGTCGATCTTATCAGCGAGTGATTTTCCCATTAACGAATGACCCGCGAAGTTGTCGAGGATCGTTTTAAACGGAAGCATAACAACGATCCCGAGCGTCAGATTGAATGCATAAAGGATGAAGATCATTTTCTTGTTGTGCCAGGCACTCTTAATTCCATCGATAAGGTAGTTCAAGGGTTCACCTGTTCGTAATGAGAGCGTTTAGAATAAATTTGTTATGAACGTAGACGCGTTCAAAATTCCCGGCTGGTCGAAAAGGACTTGAACCCAGAACAGAAATCTGAAGGAAAATTTATCAATCCCTTTTGTTTGATCATCAACAGTTTTGCTGTTGTTCGTAAGATTGACATCAAGGGGGATCTTTCGGTCAGGATCGACGGTCGCATAAACCAGCTTCGAGGGTTTCTGATACACATACTTTTTCCACAGGTCCGTACCATCCCAATGTTCACGGATTTTTTCCCCGTTCTCAAAGGCAACCTCGAGTTCAACCGGAAACTTAAAATCACCCAGGCGCCGGATGTTCACTTCACTCCGGTACACCTTTAGCGAATCCTTATCTTCCGCGTGTGTTCTCAGAATAGAATCAATCTCTTTGTCAGGTGAGCGCGCGAAATCAAATCCCTCAGAGTGTGCCAATTCCACAGTTTTCACCTTGTCGACACTATAATCCAGGACAGCGTTGGTATAAAGGGCCTGATCGAAGAACCAATCGAGGTTCTGTCCTGCCACCTCACTTGCCAGAGTCGTGAAATCCCTCGACGTCGGATGCCTGAATTTCCAGCGGTCGACATAGGTGCGCATGATTTTCCGCATCGTCTCAGTGCCCAGATAATTCTGAAGAGTCGTCAGAAACAGCCCCGGCTTCGAGTACGAATTGATGCCGTAGCTGTTTCCGGAATAGTACTCCCACGCCTTCTTCACCGTTGGATCCAGCGAGGCGCTGTTGATGTAGCCCATCCGATTGTATGGGAGCAGGTTGAGTTTGAACCCCCCACAATTGATACCATCGCCCTCAGGCCCATAAGCATCATGCATGATCTGAATTTCGGTATAGGTGTTGATCCCTTCATCCATCCAGCTCTCCTCGAACTCGTTTGATCCAAGAAGGAAATACCAATAGTTGTGTCCAAACTCATGGATAATGACGTCTTCGGGAATTCGCATTGTTCTGGGCAGTCCATAAAATGTACCCGCTGTAATGAAGGTCGGATATTCCATCCCGCCTGATCCGAGAGCGCCGCGCCGTGGGTCGACAACGGTGAGATTCGGAAAAGGAAATTCTCCATACCACCGATGGAAATAATCGATTGCCGTTTTTGCGGCCTCGATGTGACGGATCCCCTGATTGCGATGATCAGGTTGCATCAGCACGCGTATCGCGACATTGTCAATGCTACCCGTGAATTCCACGAACTCCGGGCTCGTTGTCCATGCGAAATCGTGGACATCCTCTGCGTGGTACCAGTGCGTGGTCGTTCCGTCATCGTTCTTGTTCGCCCACACCTCCAGTCCGGTCGCGCCGACGATGTTTTTTGAGGGAACGGTCATCCAGACATTATAGACTCCGTAATCGGCGAAGAACTCGCTATTCGCATGGTACTGATGGCAATTCCATCCGCCATTCTGATAGACGCCGATTTTTGGAAACCACTGTCCGACGAGGGCATACTCCTCTTTCGCCCCGCTTCGTGCAAAGGGGGGCTCGGGTAGCCTGGCTTTGAAATCGATCATCAATGTCATGGAATCTCCCGGCGAAATCGGACGAGGTAAAGAAAGATTGATAACCGTTTTGTCGTCGCTGTTGGTATCATCCGGCTGGATGAATTGATATGCGTGGGTAAGGTTTTCTCCACTCGAAATCCGGATTGATGAAATATTTGTGTAGCCCCATCCATCTTTATCAATTTGGAATCCCCGGGCCCATCCTCCTGACTCGCGCATAAAGGTGGACTTATTGTTCCGGAATCCATTGAGATACAGGTGGAATTCGAGATTGTGAATCGCATCCATGGAGGTATTGCGCCATGTGAGGGTCTCGTGACCATCGAGCGTATGCTGGAGTGGTTCGTAGCGCACGGCGATATTGTAATTCGCGATTCGCGGACTCAATGGATGCGGAAAAACCACGGGTTGGTTTCTTGCCGGATTTCCCAGAAGAACAATGCCCAGGATGAGAATTGACAGATGCCGACCGAAAGTCATAACAGTCCTTTCTCCAATCTATAATGTCAGAAATGCTTCAACCACCGGCTGAAGAAGAAAGAACGGAAATGCAGATGATCTACTTGTTTACTACGAGACACCCGGCGAGGATGTCGTGGAGAGCTTGCTTTTGCTGCGTAAAACCTGCGATGATGTATCCGATGCCGAGGATCAGGCCTGAAAGGAATTTGGCAAAGTATCGTCCTGTCGCCCGGCCGAAAGAAATTGCATGGCCGTTCATATCGATGACGACGATCCCCAGGGCCATTTTCCCGAATGTCGCCCCCTTCCTCGATTCCAGGAGGGCATAGTAGAGCCACTGAACCACAAAATAGATGCTGAACGCTGTAAGGTAAGCGCCGACGAGCGCAAGAATGAAGCTGACTGGTGCCTCGTCCAGGTCCTCCCATCGAAGGGCTGTGAGCCCCAATAAGCCTATGAACGGGATAAACACAATTATGCAGACAGCTCCGAGAATTATCTTATCAATGATCCATGCAAGAAAGCGTTTCCAAAAACCT
>JAWOMQ010000077.1:0-8323 GCA_033852415.1 Bacteroidota bacterium | reverse complement strand
GGTGCGTGCATGATCGTCGCCAGATCGTTGGAAGATTTTCGTGCCGCAGGTGATTCCGTGGTTACCGTCGGAACCTTCGATGGTGTGCATGTTGGGCACCAAAGAATCCTGTGCGTGCTTGTCGAACAGGGGAGAAAAAGCGGTTTGCGGTCCGTGGTTGTGACCTTTGAACCCCATCCCCGGACTGTTGTAGGGAAAGGACCAGTTTCACTCTTAACGACGCTGGAAGAACGACTCGAGCTTTTTCGAGCGAGCGGAGTAGAAGCGGTTTTTGTTATCAACTTCACGTTCGAATTTTCCCGCCTCACACCGTCGGACTTTTTCTCAACATACCTGTTACATGGGCTTCGGGCACGCGAAATCGTGATCGGGTATGATCATATGTTCGGACGCGATCGGGAAGCAGGGAGAGAAGAGCTCCTTCAGCTTGCAGCGCGTGCCTCGGTTGCGCCGACAGTCGTTGCACCTGTTACTGTGGGAGAACTGGTAGTCTCGAGCTCCGCCGTCAGACGTATGCTTGCACGCGGAGATGTCTCGGGTGCGAGCCAATGTCTTGGACGACCGTATCGCATAACAGGGATGGTTGTGCGTGGTGCCGGCCGGGGAGCAAAACTCGGATTTCCTACGGCGAACATCATCCCGGTGGAGCCGACGAAAGCCGTCCCCGCCCCAGGCATTTACGCTGTAACCGTTTACCGTGGTGATCACTCGTATCAGGGGATGATGAATATCGGCTTTCGGCCCACATTCGACGGGACGAGTAATCTCGTTCTGGAAGTCCACATTTTGGATTTTGACGAGGATGTCTATGGACAAAACCTTACAGTCAAATTCTATCATCGATTGCGTGACGAGCGTAAATTTGCAACTGTCGATGATCTGAAAAGACAGCTGGAACGCGATCGGGATGAAACGAAAAAAATATTGAGTGAATTGCAATTATCAATCGTACATTAAAGGAGAAAGTATGCCGCTTACCAAGGAGCAGAAGCAAGAGTTCATTGCGAAATACGGAAAATCTGCGACGGATTCGGGTTCACCTGAGGTTCAAATTGCACTCCTGACCCAGAGAATCAATGAACTTTCGTCTCATTTTGCAGCCCATGTCAAGGATCACCACTCCCGGCAGGGATTGCTTAAGATGGTCGGGAAACGCCGCCGCCTGCTTGAGTATCTTCAGGGCAAAAATATTGACCGTTACAGAAAGCTTATTCAGGAACTTGACTTACGTAAATAATTGGTTAATGATCCGGATTACAAGATATTGGACATGAAAGGTTTGGTGCAAAATAATGACTACTAAGGAATTGGAAATCGGGGGTCGTGTTCTTTCCGTCGAAGTCGGACGGTTCGCGAAGCAGGCAGATGGAGCTGTCATGGTCAGATACGGCGATACGATGGTCCTCGCAACCGTTGTTGCGAGTAAGGAAGCCGTCGAAGGGCAGGATTTCTTCCCTCTGCAGGTTGAGTACCGGGAGAAGACCTCCGCTGCCGGCAAGATCCCGGGTGGGTTTCTTAAAAGGGAGGGACGACCTTCAGAAAAAGAGATTCTCTCGTCGCGCTTGATTGATCGGCCGATTCGCCCGCTCTTTCCGGAGAACTTCAAATATGAAACACAAGTGATGCTGACCGTTTTCTCCTCGGATCAGGAGAACGATGGCGATATCCTCGGTGCTATAGGAGCCTCAGCCGCCATCATGATATCCGATATCCCATTTAACGGCCCGGTGGCGGAAGTTCGGGTTGGGCGCATGGACGGAGGATTTATCATCAATCCTACATACTCGCAACTGGACAAATGCGATATGGATATCACTGTCGCGGGAACGAGTACCTCGATCAACATGGTTGAAGGTGAGTCGAAGGAAATCTCCGAGCAGGATATGCTGGCAGCCCTGAAATTCGCGCACATGCATATCCAACAGCTGTGTCAATTCCAGCTTGACCTTCAAAAGGAATGTGGAAGGGAAAAACGCATCGTTCCGGAAGTTCCGCTGAAGAAACAATTCTCAGAAATCGTTTCCTCATTGGCAAGGCAGGAAATCAAAGATCTCACACATAAGGTCCTTGCCAAGGACGACCGAAGCAGGACAACCGACGAGCTCTTCACAAAAGTGAAGGCTGCGTTCACGGAAAAACTAGGATCTGTTGATCTTACCCAGTCGGGAAAGCCAGCGCCGGGCACTCCTGAAGAGGCAGCTGACACATATGCTCCGTTATTTGCTGAGGTGTTTCACGATATCGAATATGAGGAAATGAGACAGATGATCCTTGAAGAAGGAAAGAGACTTGACGGTCGTGGACTCACAGATATCAGGCCCATCGTCTGTGAGGTGGGACTCCTTCCGCGAACTCATGGATCTGCACTCTTCCAGCGTGGTGAGACCCAGAGCCTGACAACGGTTACCCTGGGGACAAAAGTCGATGAGCAGATCCTCGACGGATTGCTCCCCGAATCGACGAAGCGCTTCATGCTCCATTACAATTTTCCACCATTTTCTGTCGGCGAGGTGGGCCGACTCGGTGTGACTGGAAGGCGTGAAATTGGACATGGGAATCTGGCGGAACGATCGCTCAAGAATCTCCTCCCCGGCGAGGCCGAATTTCCGTATACGCTCCGAATTGTGTCCGATATCCTTGAGTCGAACGGATCCTCTTCGATGGCTACCGTTTGCGCTGCTTCGCTGGCCCTTATGGACGCAGGAGTGCCGATCAGGAAAGCAGTCGCTGGCATTGCGATGGGACTCATTAAAGAGGGATCACGAACCGCAATCCTGACAGACATCCTCGGCAATGAGGATCACCTGGGAGACATGGACTTCAAAGTGGCCGGGACGAGGGACGGTATTACGGGATTCCAAATGGATATCAAAATCCAGGGGATCTCATTTGAAATTTTTGAACGAGCCCTAGAACAAGCCCGTGCTGGGAGGATGCGAATCCTCGATATTATGGACCAGACACTCGGCGAACACCGCTCGGAACTCTCCCAGTACGCGCCAAGGTTGACGACAATGAAGATCCCCACCGACATGATTGGTGCGGTGATTGGGCCTGGCGGAAAGAATATCCGGCAGATTGTTAAGGATTCAGGTGCAGAAATCAATATCGAGGATGATGGAACAGTTGTCATTGCCTCGGTGAGTGCCGAAGGAAGTAATAAGGCCTTCTCGATGATCAGCAAGATTATTGAAGTTCCTGAAGTGGGAAAGACCTACCATGGTAAAGTTACGCGAATTATGGATTTCGGTGCGTTTGTTGAATTCTTGCCTGGTAAGGAAGGACTCGTCCATATATCTCACATCGACTCAAACAGAGTCAATAAAGTGACCGATGTCCTCAATATCGGCGACGAACTCGATGTTATGCTGATAAAACAGGACGAAGAGGGGAGATACAACCTAAGCCGCAAGGCGCTTCTGCCAGGTTATGATGCAGCCGCTGAAGCGGCGCGTGAAGCCGATCGCAGAAAGCACAGCGGCCCACGACGGGATGGCGGGCATCGCCGGGAAGGTGGCGGTGGACACCGCGGAGGACCTCATCACCCGCATCGTCATCAAAGCGAAGAGTAGATGAGGTTGATCTTATAGACGCAGCCCGCGTGGGGATTCCCTCCCCTCGCGGGTTTTTCATTTTAAGGGAACACTATGCGGATGAGGTGTGATGTGCCCTTGAGTACTACACTGATCCTGCCAGTTGGGGTGAATGCCGCGCCGGGGGTAGTTCGCTTGCCTCAAAGATAGATGATCTGGTGCTGAAATTGGCCGATGTGCAGCTTCCCTTTCATGAGCTCCGGGAATTCAGGACCATATTTGTTCAGAAAATAGACCGCGTTCAATGCTCTCTCCTGGAAAATCCCGTTTGGCAGAAGGGAATTCAAGACTTTTTGGATCTGGCGAAGCGCGATTTCATGTTTTCGCTGCTGCGCCTCTGCTGTTTTTTCCCGCAGTATCCTGATTAAGGATTCAATCTTTTCGCGTGTTGACTCAAGCGGTCCCATCAGTGTGGGATCTATATAGTTCAATCCGAATTTGAGTTCATTAACCGCGTCAAGAATGTGATTCGTGGTTTCTCCGAAGAGCTCTTCCAGTTTCACTTCTTCCATCATCCCGATGACTTTCTTGCTGATTTTATCGGGTTGTTCCAAAACCTCACTCAATCCTAACTGGAACTTATCCAATATTTTCATTTGCCGTTCTTCGACGATCGTCGCGCTTGCCCGGGGGTAGAGAATGGGATAGTGGCAGCTGAAGTAGTCATAGACCGGCTTCAGCTGAGCAAAGTACGCAATCTCTGAGGGCCCGGCAACATAGGTCACGGTTGGAAGCAGTGTGTCCTGGCAAATCGGCCGGAGGGCTACGTTGGGGCTGAATGATTCGGGGGCACTATCGACCACTCTGAGGAGCTCCTCCTTTGAAAATGATTTTCTTGTTCCCCGCAAGACAAAATCATGCTCGCGTGGTTCGAGGAAATACCTCCCTCCCTCATGGAACATGAAAAGGTTCATCGCCCTTGTTTTGATTTGAGCATGATATTCCTCTTCGAGTGCAGCGCTTTGCCTGATAATGAGCTGGGACACCTTTGGAAATTCGTTAATTTCCTTTGCAAATATCGGCGCGACCACCTTTTTCAGCCGCGGATCACTCGAGTCGATGAACACAACTCCCTCCGCTCCAACAAAGAGGTTGAGGAATGATACAAACCCTCTCATGAATGTGGACGGCGGGCAATAGAAAGATTGGAGATGTTCGAAAAGAGCTGGTTTAAATTCGGTGGCGACCAGAAGCTTCGACAAATCGTCTAAGAATGTGGACACCGTCTCATCTGTCGCGATGGTTCCGACCGCTCCAAAATTCCGCTGGCCCTTGCGACTCTTCGGAGTGTACTCGATTGTCGAAGGCATGAACTCACTTGTCAGAACGGAAACCTTATTAACTTCTTCGAAATCGTGATCTTCCCCCTCCAACCAGAACACGGGGATAAAATGAAATGCAGGAAACTGTTCGTTCAGCTGATCGGCGAGTTTAATGCATGTGATGGTCTTGAATATTGTGTAAAGGGGACCCCCTAGCATGCCCACTTGTTGACCAGTCACAACAGCAACTGCGTTTTCGCTGCCCAGAAGGTCAATATTCGATTTTGTTTTTTCAGATGCCCCAAACTGAAGGTTTTGTTCTCTGACCACTTCGCAAACGATGCCGCGATGTGAATACGAGGCGAGACGTTTTTCTGCGCTTACCTGAAACGAGTGCTGCGCACGAAAGTCGAGTCCATAGAATTTTTTCACCTTGTGAAAATCGTTCACATAGTCGCTGAATAGCTTAGAGAATCCGTTCTCGGTACGCATCAGACGCGAAAAATCCATCCATTCCAGATCGTTCATAGGGGATAGCGTATTGTTGGTTGAGTTGCAGAAAATATACTCTTTCACAGTGCGATTTGCAACTTGCCTAAAGCTGAAAAATGTTTTGTGGGATTCAAGAGCGCGTTGAAGATTGTAAATCGACATGAAATCTGGAGGGAGCATAGAGTGGCACTCTCATTTCAGACGAACAAAATGGCATACCGGATATTCCTGAAAAATAAAGGCCGGGACAAATGCACGCGTCGAGTTTGACTAGTTTGCGGAATTTCACTATATTGTTGCACGTTACTTTCGTTCTTAGAAAATTTTGCATGGTGATGACTGATCAGAATCCACCAAAGGTGGGAGCGGCACCTAATAGTTCTTCAACCAATTCAATAAATGAGGCCGAGCAACCGGCGTCACAATCCCCTGGAGGGGCGCCTCCTGTAAGCGGCTCACCTGCAGTCGCCAGAGCATCGGCCCAACCAATCGTAAAAAAACCCAAGCAGGATAAGCCCCCGGAAGAAGATCTGGGCATATGGAGAATCAGCCGGAGAAACTTTTTCTCTGTTGCCGGATGGGCGGCTTTCTTCGTTTTCCTGGCGACTTCCACAGTGAGCACTCTCCGCATGATGTTTCCGCGGATACTCTACGAACCCCCCTCGGCGTTCAAAGCCGGTCTTCCCGGAGACTACATCGTGGGGCAGGTCAGCGAACGCTATAAGGACCAGTATAGGGTCTGGATTGTTCGGGAAGCCGACGGTTTCTATGCCTTGCTTGCTATCTGCACACATCTGGGGTGTACTCCCCGATGGCTCGAGACGGAGAACAAATTTAAGTGTCCCTGCCATGGGAGTGGATTCCACAAATCCGGGATAAATTTTGAGGGGCCTGCTCCCCGTCCTCTGGAGCGCCTTAAAATCACTCTCGCCGACGATGGCCAGATCGTCATTGACCGAAACGTGAGATATCGGTTCGAGAATGGGGATTGGAACAAACCCGGCGCGTACTTGAAATATAGTTGATCGTTCTGGAAGGGATAACAGTAGTCCATGTTAAAGATTCGTGAAAAGCTGCAGAAGACCGAACTATGGCGCTCGATTTTCCGGCATAACTACCAGGATACGAACCGGAACCGCGCTCTTCAGATCGTTGATAATGTTTTCCTCCATCTCCACCCGGTGCGTATTTCGAGGCATGCCACCAACTTGGGATACACATGGGGGATGGGAGGAATTACGTTTCTGCTATTTCTTGTTCTGACGATAACTGGAGTCATTCTGATGTTCTATTATCGTCCGGCAGCCGAATATGCCTATGAAGACATGAAATACCTGATGAATGACGTAGCATTCGGCCCGCTTATCAGGAATATGCATCGGTGGGCAGCTCATGCGATGGTTATTACCGTCATGCTTCATATGTTCAGGGTTTTTCTTACCGGCTCATACAAACCACCCCGCCAGTTTAATTGGGGTGTGGGGGTTATATTGCTTGTCCTCACCCTCCTCCTGAGTTTCACCGGCTATCTTTTGCCATGGGACCAACTTGCCATTTGGGCCGTCACCGTGGGTACAAATATGGCGAGAGCGACACCCTTTTTAGGACACGAGGGCCCCTTTGGACAGCAGCTTGGTATGCGTATCGATAATGATATCCGCTTTGTGCTCCTTGGTGGAACACAGGTAGGTCCTCCAACGTTGCTGAGGTTTTATGTGGGCCATTGTATCTTTCTCCCGATTATTGCTTCTGTTTTTATGATTGTTCATTTCTGGCGTATCCGGAAGGACGGGGGTATATCGGGTCCCACATCTGAAAATAAAGATTAAGATATTCAGGCGTAAACTGCTATGCATAATATCTGGCTACTTATATCAAAACCGGATAATATCCCGATTGTCGGTCTGATCGTTCTGGTTTTTGGTTACACATGGTGGTCATTATCCCGAGCCCTGAAGAATGACAGCCAGGGATTTGTGGCCGAATCGAAACTCATTGATAAGATTCAGGTGTGGCCGAATCTTGTCAGGGTAGAATTTCTGGGCGCCGTGTTTGTCATGGTGGTCCTTGTCTTCTGGTCATTCTTGATCAATGCGCCCCTAGAGGAGGCGGCAAACCCGACCCTGACCCCAAACCCCTCAAAAGCTCCCTGGTATTTTCTTGGATTACAGGAGATGCTGGTGTATTTCGACCCATGGATTGCAGGGGTCATTCTTCCCACTTTTATCATTCTTGGATTAATTGCAATCCCGTATATCGATGTTAACCCGAAAGGAAATGGGTACTACACTTTCAGGGAACGTAAGTTTGCCGTGCTCGTGTTTTGTTTCGGATTTATTGTTATGTGGGTCTCGCTCATTGTGTTGGGGACGTTCTGGAGAGGACCGGGGTGGTACTTCTTTTATCCCTGGCAGACATGGGATACCCATCGTGTTGTAGCATTGACCAATGTGGATCTTTCGGAATTTTTCGGTATTCACACGCGGCGGGCTGACTACAGCCTGAATCCGTTCGCTGTGGTATTTGGTGCAGCAGTTATTCTCGGTTACTATTCGCTCGCGGCAGTTTACTGGATCAGGAAGAGAACCACTGAAACACTTAGAAAACTGGGAACGCTGCGGTACGCCATTGTTTCTTTTCTTCTCCTTACGATGATGGCGTTGCCCATAAAAATGATCTTACGAATCGGCTTTAATATAAAATACATCCTGGTGACCCCCTGGTTTAATATTTGAAAAAGTCCTGCTCGACAATATCTGTATGAAATCTTTATTCCGATTTTTCTCTCAACGCTCAGAGGTCCCAATTGAAACAAGAGATTACGGAAAGCTATATTTTATCTTATCCGCTTTTTTGTTTGTGGGAACAATGTGGGCTGTCATTGACGAAATGTCCACACGCCGACCGTGGAAAGAGTATGAAAGTCAGTTCTTTAACCTGAGCCGTCAGAAATGGGAGGAGAAGCTCCAGGAGGCT
>JAWOMQ010000061.1:0-31406 GCA_033852415.1 Bacteroidota bacterium | reverse complement strand
AAAATGGCCATAGTTGAAATAGAAAACGATTCTGTCTGTGACTGGGTATCCGATCGCCAACCGAGGGCTAAAATAACCATGTGTGAAATAGTACTTGAAGATGTTCCAGTCAGTAACTGGCGCGCTTCCTAAGATCGTTGGCCATTGGGGTTGCAGCTTGCTGGTGGAATCCAACACTCCAAGATTTGTTTTCCAATCGTCGATCCAATCTTTATAAAACACCTGTTTCCCAATATCGAAATAGTCGTATCGCAGTCCAATGTGGAGATTCAGACCAGAGAATTCGATATTATCCTGCGCGTAAAGAGCGCCATGGTTCGGGAAATTATTGAGATTCCACCGGAACTGGCCGTAGCCTGGATAGTCTCCCTTACTTCGGGTAGGATCAGAAAGCACGGGCGGGGACACCAGGCCGACTCCCGGTTCGGTGATAGGAACGGTCGGTTCGTAAATTTCCGTGGAATTGATTTCTTCATAATGGAATTCTAATCCGGCCTTTAATAAGTGAAGCGGATGCACCTGGCTGTTAAAATCGATGCGGAACGAGTAATCGTTTGTCAGTGAATTGTACCAGTCCTGCGCTGTGCCAAGAATGTTGAAGCCTGAGGAAGTTATATCAAGATTTGAAATTGCCGAGGAGTAATCGGACGGTTTGATGCCAGCGACATCGTTGCCATCATGGGTCTCAACTTTTCCGACATTGACCCGGAGGAATGAGCTTTGTGAGAAAAAGTGCGTCCATGAAAGCGCATGCTGTATCCCGAGCGTGGCGTTGACGAGGGATGAGTCGCCCCGCAGGAGCCACCCCTGATTAAAGTCATGCCGTGAAGACAAGCTCGCACGATACCCATAAGTCAGCTGATCCTCCTGGCTGGGATCATACTTTAGTTTGGAATTGAAATTGAAATCGTTGTGTAGACGATCGCTGTACGTGTACCCAAGCCCGTTCAAAATCCCGCCGAGGAATCCGTTAAGCTCAATTTTCCTCGAAAGGGGGTGAAAATAGAGATTGTGAATGAAGTTGTATGGACCATCTCTCTGGTCAGCATCGGCGTTTGTAAAGAATGTGAGTGAGCCGGGGATGTTGACACCCAAGCTGGGCAGGAAGTACTTTGTAATCGGGTCCGGTCCTCCAAACGAAAACCCAGTGTAGTTTTCATTCTCGTTTTGCGGCGCAAGCCTGTCAGATCGGACCGAAAACGAACCAGAATAATGATCTGCGCCCGACTTGGTTACAATGCTCACAACACCGGACTGGGCATTACCATAATCTGCATCAAAACCGGAAGTCTGCACGCTTACGGACTGAATTGCATTCGCGGAGATAGAGACTCCGGAAGAACCTCCACCTATTGTTCCCGATTGTACTCCCGAATAGAGTTTTTGAAGTTCCTGGTTTTGCCCCGCTGTCGTCACTGCACCGTTACTGTTTTCCAGAATACTGTTGGTCGGGATACCATCAACTAGGTATTGCACTTCGTTCGCCCGGCCACCACGGATGAATAAGTTATTACCCTGTTTCACGACTCCTGCCTGCAGTTTCAAAACATCCTCGACATTCTTAACGTTCGGAATGTTTTCGATCACCTTCGCGTTAACAGTGGCAGTTGAAGAAGTCGAAAGATTATTCACCAACGCTCCGTTCGCGGAAATGGTGACTCCCTGAATCTCTACCGCGCTTTCGTCGAGCTTGAAATTAAGTTCTGTCGTCTGGTCAGCTGAAACTTTCACATCCGTGTAGGTGACCTGCTGATAGCCAACCTGACTGGCGCGGACACTGTAACTCCCGACGGGCACACCTATGATCGTGAATCGCCCATCTACATCGGTGACCGCACCGCGCGTTGTTCCCACAACGAGGATATTGGCAGATACGATCGCCTCACCTTTCACCTTATCGGTCACCCGCCCTATGATCTTGCCAGTGTTGCTCGCGTACAGGGCACACGGGATTAGAGTGACAAAAGCAACGGCACGAACGAAACGAAGTAACAATCTTGACATACACATCATCCTTTCCACAAAATCATGGAGTTGCTAATTTAGATCCGAAAATGCTTTGCGCAGAACTTCAGTTGCCGAAGGCTGCGTTGTCGCGCCCGGCACCTGAATATAGTAGAGTGGGAATCCGAAGTATACCACTTTGTATGTAACTCCCAGATAGCGTGTTGCGCAAACTATGGGCACGGGCGAAAAATCCCCCGGGTTAAACTGGAAATGAAAGTTCGTACTATCAGAAACGTACCGATAAAGAATCTCACCGAATCCATACGGCCGTCCTGTATAGACCATCTGAAGGGATTTCCCCCACAGGGCTGTGTCAGCTTTTGTCGAATCGAATACCACATCGGGATAACCATTCTGGCCTGTGGCACCCAAAAAAGCTGTTCGTGCTGGTTGTATGAGATTAATTGTCGGTGGATCCGCAACAAGGTCCTGCATGTGACAGATGTACGACATGCCGTCTCCTTCACTGCCGACCCCAGCTGTATCAACTCCCATGTTGTTCCGCCACGGTAATGCCCAGGCACTGATAATCATTTTTCCCCCAACGTTACAATAATCTGTAAGTTTCTGTTTGATAACATCGGTTATGCAAACCTGGGCCTTACGAACATAGTTGTAATTCTTGGCATCAGCCGGCCTTGCGCCATAATCAATGGCATCGCCCGTCAGGACAATCAAATTGTACTGTCCAAGTGTACCTCTGCCAGGGAACGATTCGTTGCCTGCAGGATCTACGGTAAGGTTAAACACGTCATACTTCCCATCCATCCCGATATTGTGCATCATCTGCATATAGTAATCGGTCAACATCGGCTGAGATGGACGGGGTATGGTAGCATCTGGGAACCCGACGGAGAGATTAATCAAGAGCGCACGGGGAACGTATCCCGGCAATTGGAACGGCGGGTAGAGAGTATAAAAATCAATATTCGCCCTGATCGTGTCAAACTGACCCGGGATAGGTGTATTGTTTGCATCAAACACTTGCCTGATGAATACACCCAGTGTGTCAATGACCCCAAATTCGTTTCTCGCCCTGACATAGAAAGTGTGCTTATGGCCAAGCGGATCCGGAAGATCCTTCGCAGTGACGTAGGCGTAGGTTTGAGATGAAAATGCCGACCATGGAATATTATTTTGCGGCCATTGATCCTTATCTACAACCCATTGATAATCGAGTGTCCGGCTGTTAGGATCGATGCCATGAAATGTAATTCTCGCGCCTTGAAAAGTGACTGTCGGATCATTGAGCACCATGACTGTATCAGTCGGAAACTCGTCGATCTCAGTCTGGGGAGCCGTGACGCGCGGTGTTTCAAACGAGACTTTTGCGGGAAGGCCAACCGCTGCCAAATTATCCACGGCTTCAACCTCAAATGTATGCGGGTTCAGGGAATCCTGGGAGTCGAAGATGAACGTCCCGCTTGTCGGTGCGGTGTGGACAGGAAATGGGTTGGTAATCGGATTGGATGCCCAGACATGGGCACCTGCAATGATGAGGCTATCCCCTACCCGCAGCGCATTCGTTGCAGAGTCACTTAGTAGTCCATTGGGCAGATACGCAAAATAGCGATAGACTTCAGGAAGATTCGGCACTGGCGCATCGGTCATTAATGCAAACTTCAGATTCTTATTCACCCCCGCCCCGATGACGTTTAGCAGATTCAAGAGCGTGCTCCACGGCTTCTCCAGAGTAGGGCTCGAACTGTTCAAACGATAACTCCATCGGTAGCGAAATGCAATGACGTAGCCGTCGGGATCATTCCCAATCCATGATAGCGATAATCTTGGATTTGAAGTGAGAATGACCGTATCAGGAGGCGGTACATTCGCAAGCACCGTAAACGGTGGGGTATTCTTGTACTGAACCCCTGACCCTTTGCAGTTCCAGGAAAGAGGGATGAAAATGACGGCAATGCCAATAACTACCCAACTAAACAGTAAAGATTTCGACATGGTGTTTACTCATATTGAACTGATGAGATATAATAGAGTGGATTGAAGTAAAACTGATCGGCAAGCCGAACCAGCGAAGAATCGAGATTAATTGTCAGGACTATATTTGTATAGTGTCCTTCTCTGATCTTGAATGGCTTCCGGAAAAAGAGATCTTGTTGTATCGTATCGTTCACAATCGGGATGTTTCTATAGCCGTCCAGAACAACATAATGTCCCGGCTGTGCCTTCTGAATGAAAATTTCAGTGTAATCGCCCGGGGGAAGAAACGTTTCTCCCAAGTACAGGGATGAATCTTGGGCTCGCGCATCGAGGGTATTAAAGCTTCTGGAAGACGAACCGCTCGATTGTGTCTGGGTCAGGGCTGTGAGATCAGCCACAACCTCCGCGCGCGCCCCGTCCGACCGAAACGCCCAGATCTGCGAAACCGTCAGTGTAAAGTTGTTCAGAGGACTGAATGAAATTTGTGTCGTGTCCACAATGGTGTGCAACCTGATACTAACAATCCCTGGGAGTGGAGATGAATAATTGTATTGAGAACAGCTCAGACCCAGCAGAACCATGATGCCCAGGAGTAAGCAGGGGACAACATTGCGGAGAATGTTCCATCTATTCTTCATAGGACAGACCAGATAGTACGATGAGAGAGTTGAAAATTAAGCTGGTTACGAAAAGATTGAGCATGAGTATAGCAAAAAAATATTTTACAGTCAAGAAAAACGAGCCTATTTCTTGAATTTTTTGCAGTTTCAGCAACAAAGGACGAGATTGGCTCCCTTCTAAACATTGCAGCACCTTCGAGCCGCGTCAGTCGGGAGGTCTCTTTATCCCTTTCAAAATAAACAGGTTAGCAGCTTGCCTTATTGAACGGGGCCATATGAAGTCGGCCAAATCGAATTAGCGCTTTATTCTTGAACTATTCTCTTGCCATTTTTGTTCCCGAAAATCAGTGTGTATCTCAGAAATCAGGCTCCTGAGCACCAAAATTCCTCTTCCCATCTGTCCCGGTAGATTGATGACGTGAGATCGAAAACATCAGGGGACTAGCACGAAAAGAGAAACAGAATTCTCAGAGAGGGATTATCAGGGGATTTCCGATCAGGCCTTCGCCGGACGGCTTTCCATCGAGCCAGATGTTGTATTTTCTCCGACCACATTCGACCCGAAGGGAATGACCACGAATGTGTGCGTTCTCGAGAATGACAGAACTGAAATGGAAGGGAAACGGGTCTATAACGATGCGGTCGTACTCGGGACGTACGCCTGCGACATATTTTATGATCAGATCCACGACCCATGAGTGTTGATAATCGTCGATGCCCCGGTAAATACTCGGCGTCCCGTCCATTGGATTGTAGTGTTCGAAGGAGTTCGGGCGTTGAGGATCTTTATCGGTAAACATCATATTCACATATTTCGATATCAGCTCGACAGCTCTGGTTCGAAGGTCCTGATTGCTGAAACGGACTGCAGTATGTGCAACTGCTTCCGCCATATGCGAGTTTGTCATCGGCCATACCCGACCATTCCAGGGGCAGTTCATCCGCTTCCCCTTCCACTCAGGAATGGCCGAGAAATATTCATCATCCTGACTGGATGACGGAATCGGATAAGGCGTCCAGAATTCCCGGGGATCAAACAAGTGCTTGATAAGGCCGTCAAGATGTTCTTCCGAAACGAGATCGGTCAGATATGGGTAGAAACATGTTGCTGCCTTAACAAAGGTTTGCTGTGCCGTCTGGGGATTGATATCAAAGAACATTCCGGCGTCCTGATTCCACATGTTCGAGAGGATCGCTTTCCCAATCTTTGTCGCACCTTCATTCCATAAGGCGGCTTCTTTCCCGTCTCTTAACACGACTTTCGCTATCCACGACAGCGCACGCTTGAGCTCATACATGTATGTGGTAACATCAACACCTTTCAATCGAAATACATTCCCCCAGTTGGCAAGATCTGCGTCAGTGTTCGCCGCCATATAACGGTGCATATACTCTTGCCCTGTTTCATAATGATTTTGAATATCATAAAGATTGCTCTTTTCCCGATCGCGTTCCCGGTCGAAGTACATCACATACTCTTTAAACCCATCGTAGATGCTTTTCAGAAATCCAGCATCAAAATGTATTGCTGAGAACTCACGCAGTGCAGCACCCCAGTGACTATGGTAGAACATATTTGGCCGGTGATAATGGGGATCGATATATCCATAAAATCCACCATCCTCCCGTCGGTTATCAAGGAAGGTGAGCAGATTCCCACGGGCGATTGCTGGATCGTGCATCCACCGGTTTTCCAGCACGTGGCATGGGGCACTATACGCAATGGGCGCGCGAAAATACCCGATCCCTTCACACGTTGTGGGATGACGATAATTGCCTTCTTCTCCACTGATCGTATTCAGCTTGAGCCCATACCACCGGTACCAGTAATAGCGTGTGAAACGCTCATCCGAACACTGGAAGTACGGGACAGAGGAAAAGTGATCGCTCCAGTTTTCAGCGCTGAAGGATGCAGGCTCTTCCTGGCGGGAAAGGAGATGAATATTTGATTCGACCTCAGCTGGCGAAGATGAGGCCGAGAAAAAGATCGAAGCGCGGCAGTCTGCCGATGGTTGCAGGATAATCCTCGTGTGAATGGCCATGTACACGAGCCCATCCGCACCGACCTCCTTCGGCAAATATGCGCCTGGTAATTTGTGTCGGAATGTCTCGAACCATGGAGTCATGTCCCAACGCGGATGCATAACTGATCCTTCGCTCAGATTGATGCTGGAGGAACTAATGACCCGAGACATTCCTAAGCAGCAATTCATCGCGAAATGCGGCATCGTATCCGTCTGGAGGTGTTTGGTGAACGAGAGGAGCCGGTGCTCATCCTTTATATCAGTTAACCATGTGGTCTTCCCAGGGTGTGAAGGTTGCACCGTCCATGCAATCAGGTCAAGGTGCCTGCGCTTCCTCGATCTGTTCCTGAGTTCCAGTTCAGCCGTAAGAACGTCATTTGGTGCGCAAAACTTCGATTCAACGATCTCAACCCGACCATGTCCTTCTTGTTTACGCGATGAAAGATAGATTTGCTCGAGCCGCGACGGACTCCACATTCGACGCCTCAGGCGAGGGACAATCTCAAGACCATCCTCGTCGAGCAGGGTCCAGGTGAAGACTGGTTCGATAGCCAGATTATAGTAGTGAGCCACATCCCAAAATCCGGGATAACTAAGCCAAAGTGGAAATGGGGGAGCCCAAACCAGACGAGATCCGCCTCCAAGATACCATTTGTCGTCCCTCTGAAGATATTTGACCGGATCGATTTTTCTTGTTGTCATATCAGATAAAAAACAGGCTTAGTGCAATAAGGCATAAGATCAAACATTAGATTCTATTTAAGAATCAGCCTTATCTCTTTTTGAGAAAATTCTGCCTGCGGTTTCGGGTCGAATACGACATGAATATTGCCGTTGTGCAGGCTTGCACCCTCGACGGATTGAATTAATGAATCAGCGGTATTCCCCACTGTCATATCAAACGATGCGCCACTCATCCCTTCGATCCGGAGTGTTATAGTATTGCCCTCGAATTTTTGCGATATGAATTTCAGGTTTTGGTTGGGATCACCCGTGTGGCAGTCATGCGAAGTAAGATAAAGTTCTATGCCTGGCTTCATCCAGATTTGGAGTCGATCGGACACATACTGAGCTCGTGCAGGCGAAAGGGTGATTCCAATCGGGAGAAGGTGTTGATCCTGTGAGGTCCGGAGTGTCGGGGGGTGTCGAATCACATTCAGGCGGTCGCTATCGACCATGAATGAATCTACAGTCCCACCCATGGGCACAACAGATGAATACACGATCTGGGCCCTCTCGGGACCGGTTCCTTGAAATGTGAGAGTAGAAACCATCTGATTTCTGGTCTCCTCTTCAGCATGAATTCTAACCGTATCCGCTCCAAGATGAATATTTTGAATATCAACGATAGCCGGGCTCCTTGATTCCGTCCCGATTCCGCCCACTGTCCCCCATTGGACGAAATGCGGCTCGTACACGATCTTGTGCTGAACAGCATCCACCTCTAATCCAAACAATCCTCGAATTAACGGCAACAAATAACCTGTTGTCGAGAAACCCTGATGATGATACGCCTCACCAAGTTTTTCATTCAGGTCTCCTGAAAACACTTCCGGAACGACGCCGAGCGCGTGATCAAACACGTGCCCGATATTGGCCTGGAGAATCTGGTATCCGGCCAATGCATAGTGATGTTTGAATTGAGCAGTATTATAGAAGGAAGCAATAAACGGCCATACAGCTCCGTAATTGTAGTTCGTCGGGTCAAATAGTTTGCTCTTATTTGAGAGGGACCTCACGCCCCAGTCGGTGGACAAATCAGAGCTGTTGAATGCCTCAAGGGTTTGATCCGTCCGCTTTTCATCCAATAATCCAAACATCATGGCAATCCCCGACCAGGGTGTCTTTTCGTGCACCTGCTCCCCATGGTCAGTGGCGCCATAGCTGTAATATTTTTCCTTTTCGAGCCAAAAGAGTTTTTCCATCCTGGGTTGTGCTTTCCCATATTGAGCTTCAGCCTGCTTCGTCATTGCGCTATCACCCATGAGATGCGCCATGAATCTCATTTCTTTAATTGCCTGAACGAACACTCCACACGTGTAGACATCGGCATAGATGCCAACGAGCTTGCCAAATTCAAGTGCACCCAGGCCGGCACCCTTAAGATCCATAAGTCCATCTTTATCGGAATCCTTCGATAGACACCAATCATAGGCCTGTTTCACGGATATCCAGCTTTGGCGGAGAAACGCAATATCACCGCTCGTCCTAACATAATCAGCCATCGCGACGATGTACCACGGTGTGGTATCCGCGTGGTTGTAGCCAAAGTGGTAATCATTCCACCAATCACACAAACCGTCACTCTGTGAGAGTTCGTGAGCCATTTTCCCCACATCATTTGGCGGATCGGCAGGGTTCTTTTTGCGCACGGGATAATTATCCTGTCGTTGCCATTTTTGTGTAAACGTGAGTGCGGCTCGTGCCTGTTGAAACATGCCGAGGCTGTTGAGCGAGAGAATGTTGATGAACGCGTCTCCCCCGAAGAACCATGCGAAACCCGGACGTTCACCACCGCCGGAGAGTCCGAATCCGGCCACCATCCCGTACCCAAGGCGGGGATTGTCAACCATCAGATTATCCAAGGCAACCTTGCCCCATTCAAGGGCAAGATCGCACTTCCGGTCTGGAGAGGTGATTTCGACTGTCGAATGCCGGAGATTCTGGTAATACTTATAACATTCCTCATAGTACGCCGGGGCATTCTTCCAGAGTCGTGTGTATGTGGCTTTTACGGAATCGAAGTGCATTTTCCAGGTGTTCGTGTCCGGAAGTGCTCCGGCAATAATGATCGGGATTAGCTTACCCTGGGTCTCCCCGGGCTTGACATCAATCCGGAACTGCAGTGGATTATCCGCAAACATGTGCGCGGGGGGTGCTGCCATTTGATTTCCGGCTGGGGAACCACAGATAAATTCCGCCCGCCATTGCCCTTCAGAAATAACATATCCATGGACATCATCATCCCAATACGAAAACTGTCCCCCTACGCCGGCCGGCCACATTGGCTGCATCACGGGAATAAAACCGGGTATGATGGAAAGCGGTTCGGTCGTGTGCACATCCAGCAGGATAATTGCTCCAGGTTCATTCCTCGGGATAAGAAAATTTTCTCTGACCGTGAACGACTCGTAGGTGTAGGTAATTGTTGTTACTTCGGGTGTCACTGAAATAGTCCGCACGACCTCTCTGGCAAGAATGGGCTGTGTCGATGTTCCCAGCAGGAACTGAAGTTCGAAGTTACGCAAGGGTTTCCATGGCCAAACCCACAACTCGAACCGGCCATCCTCATATCCTATGAGACCGGCCTTCGGCCCGATTTTGTCGAAATACTGTGTGGGTTGAGCCGTTCGCGAAATTTCCAGATCATTCTTGTGGAATGCAAACGTGGGTATTGTCGGGAGAGTCTCCGGCAAGGTTTGACCAGACGCAAAACTGACGCACATGACGAAAAGAGTGATTATGTGTTTCATTGAGCCCTCAGCTTGCAATAGGTGAGACAGAAATCATGAGTTTGCAAGGGCGTGAACCCGCGAAGACCGAAATCGTACCGCCGCGGCGACGATCAGGTAAGCAGCAAACGCAATGTATGCGGAGGTAAGACCGGCATTTGCGAGAACATGCACGACAATCCCGACAACAGTACTCTGAGTCCAGTAGTAAATAGCGGCGAGAACCGCGCCAAAAAACATCAACTGTATCGCGAAATTCACACCATGTGGGAAGTGGGCAATTCCCCAGAAAACCGAACTTATTAAGATTGCACCCGCAAAGTCCAACGAGTCTGCAAACCTGATCATCAGTACATTGAGAAGCAAGGCACGGAAAATCAGTTCTTCTAGCGTGGCACCCAGGGCCGCGATGGAAGTTTCATCGATCGTTGAAGACGTACTCTCAGCACCTACTATGGTCTTCCATACCAAAACGCCAACGCATATAGCAATCGGTACAATTGATCGTATGCCAAGGGTGATCCCCAACAGATCGGGTCCTCCTTTTGTCCGAAAGAATATCCACAGACAGAACAACGAAAGAATAATCATCATCCCCATGCCACCAGCAAGGCAGATCTGGTACAACGGCGTGCCCGGCACGTTCAATCGCATGTAATTGTTGATCACGCCGAGAATAATGTATGGCCAGAAGAGCGCTGTGAAGAGCCTGACTTCCTTTTTTGTCATCCTCTGCTCAAGGAAAGAACCTCACTGCATGAAGCAGGTGTGAGGTCTGCGAGCTTCCTACGGTGATTATTACACACCATGATTTGCGCAAAGATGGTCGCCTGCCGAATTATTTTATCACCATCAGCTTTTTTGTCTGAACTGAAGTCCCCGTCACCAGTCTGTAAAAATAGACGCCGCTTGCCAGGTTATCAGCGCGAAAAGTCACGGAATGTTCACCCGGATGCTGGACTTTATCGACAAGCGTACGGATGTCTCGTCCAAATATGTCGTAGAGTTTCAGAAGAACCCTTCCTTCGTGAGGGATCGAGTAGCCAATAACAGTCGAGGGATTGAATGGATTCGGATAATTCTGATCCAGCCGGAACGCATGGGGAGTGGCGGCAATTGCATCGGGATCCGGAGGGGCAGGAGGTGCTTCGGCGTTGAGCGTTATCTGAATCCTCCCTTCGATCGTCCCACTGGTGAACGATGGGACGAACAATGTGCCTTTTGTTTCAACCCTCACCCAGTATCCTCGGCCCGGATATAAAGAATCGGCAAGGATGTAGCCCGTTCCATCATATCCATAGAACCCCGACGTTACCATACCAGGAGGATTGCTCGAAATATTGACCACGGCGGCCGGGGATGAAACTGCTCCGATCAAATTCCATCCCTGGACAACCTGAACAGATTCACTCGCCACAATTGTTCCCGTTATTTGCATTGATCCCCCGGCAGGGAAGTTATACCAATACCCCGATCCGGGGTTCAGGGTATCCACAATCTGATAGCCGTTCCTGAACCCGAACGCATATGAAACCGCAGAAGAAAACCAAGTCGAGCCGGTTCGGTCATCAGGATTCACAGGATACGAAACTAAGTTCCAGCCTGATCCGACATTGATTGATTGAGTTGACTGGTCTTTCATGATTGCGGTCCATACGCTGAGCGCCGTAGTGTCCATACGCATCCAGATAGGATAAATGTGGCCGTGCGACGCAATGATATTAGTATAGTCGCCGAAAAATACACCCGAGCGTGGTATAAAGGCTGAATCTGAGACTTTGATGTCGGTGAACGAGTTTCCCCCATCCGTGGACCTGGACACAAACAGATCGGTGGAAAGATCCCCGTAGTTTCTGCGGTCATAATAATCGATGTAGAGGTACCCTGTAGATTGGTCCACTGCCATCCAGCAGAAAAATTGTTGGTGTGCGCCGCTGTCCGCATTCACTTTCAGTGGTGAACTCCATGTCTGTCCCCTATCAGTCGATTTTGTCAGGAATATATCTGTGTTATCCGCCCCATTACGCTGATCAGACCAGTTAATATAAATCGTTCCCCGGTAAGGTGAGGTGCTGCAATCGCAGGCCGTAACCGGCATCCCATTGGCCCGGTATATTCCTGGAATGGAATAATCCCAACCGCCAACCTGTGAGGTAACAAAAACATCCGAGCCGAATGTCACACCTCCATCCAACGACTTATCGAACATTATTCCCACCGGCCCGGACCAGCTCAGGTAGACTTCTCCCTGAGGTCCGATTGCGGGAACACAACCTTCGACCGTACTGTCGCTGTCGTAACAATTGCCTCCATGATCGCTCACTCGCACAGGAGTTGCCCAAGTGTCACCGTGATCTGTGCTTCGTGAAAATAGAATGCGAGTGCTGTCTCCAGGGCTGGTACTCCCATACTTATCAAACTCCGTCCAGGCAGCATAAATATTGTTGCGGTACACCGATCCCGTCATATCCGCTGCAAGCCATTCTTTGTCTTGTTGTCTGATCGGCGGATCATAGCCGATTCCGACGCCGCTTGTCCATGATGCTCCCCCGTTGCTTGAACGCTGAACGACGATCCGGTCGATCCAATAGCCGTTGCTGGACGGATTAGAGAGGTGCGCGTAGTAAAAATTACCCAGTGCATCGGAGATCAGGCATGGATCTCCCCACACCCCATAGGGCGAAGACATGTATGCCTGGCGCCAACTGAAGCCGCCGTTTGTCGAGTTATATATGTATGTGATATTAGCCCCCGCGGCGAGGTAGGATGGATTCGCAGAACTGACAGCCAGCGATACTTCCTCAGGATCAGGATTGTAAGGACTGCTGAGCCGAATATTCGGATATTGTGCGATGCATTCCTGGATCGACAGTAGCACAATCATGAAGCATGTGTATTTCACGAGTAATCTCCAATCCTCTTGATAAAGAATGAAGCGATCATCCGGTCATTTCCGGCCATACAATCGCTTGATCAGTTGAATCTGTCCGGCGTGATAGATGTCGTGCGCAGCGATCCCAGCCACAGTTGATTGAATGTCTACTCTGCTTCCACCCGGACACCTTGAAAGATCCGACGGAACTAAACCTTCGATGGTCTCTCTCATCCCCCGGTGCATTTCATCGAGCAATCGTAAATCCTCGTTCCAAAAGTCGATTGATTTACGGACCGGTCGCAGGAACCAGTTGCTCCCAGTCTCCGGAAACGACCCGCGTTTTTCACCAAGAATTCTCCGGCGAACGACGTACTTCCAGTAGGCAACGTGGATAACGATTTCCCAGATATTATGCCGCCCCGGACCCGGCCGCCAGCAGACTTCTTCAAGTGATAGCCCGCGCAATGATCCTTTCAAATTCGGCCCGTGCCAGGCCTTGAGTTTATATCCTTCATCGATATTCTTCAAAAGGATGCCGATGAGAGGAGAAACGGTATGATGAGGCTTCTCCATCAGTTTTTATCCTTTTAATCCGGAAAATGTAATTCCACGGATAAAATACCTCTGTGCGAGGAAAAAAACAATTACAACCGGCAGCATCACAAGAACTGCAGCAGCCATCTGATGAGGCCAGTCAGTCTGATATAGCCCGCTGAATGCTGCAATTCCCACCTCAACGGTGCGCATATCCGAGTGGTTAGTCACAATAAGGGGCCAGAGAAAGTCCTTCCAGCTGCCGATAAACGCGAAAAGTGCGAGCGTTGCAAGAGCCGGCTTCGAGAGAGGGAGAATGATCCTCCAATAAATCGTCCAATCTGACGCCCCATCGATACGCGCAGCATCTTCAAGATCCTTAGGGATCGTTTTGAAGAACTGCCGAAGCAAAAATATACCCCAGACACTCGAAACAGACGGAGTAAATAGCGCCCAGTAGGTATTCATCCACCCGAATGTTGTGATAATCAGAAATGCGGGGATGATTGTGACAATGGCCGGTATCATCATCGTGCCAAGGTATACTGCGAAAAGTTTTTCTCTTCCCCGAAAAGGAATCCGCGCAAACGCGTACGCAGCCATTGAGCAGAACAGAAGCTGACCCACAATCGAAACGGACGCTACAACCATCGTGTTAAAGAAATATCGGGGGAAGGGTTGAAGCGTCATCGCCTCGCCATAGTTCAGCCATCGGAAACTTGTCGGAAGAAGTTTCGGCGGGAAATGGTACACCTCTAATTCATTCATCAACGATGTACACAACATCCACAGGAACGGAAAGATCATTGAGATACCCAGAATAATTACCAGGGTATACCCAATAAAGCGGAATGCTCTCCTCATCCTCACCGTCCCTCCGGGTGAGTGTGAGTTGGATATAGTGGCCGCATGCGGCACAAATTTGCCTTGTACGATCGAGGGGCTCTCAATATGAAAACTCCTTCCCCATAATCCTGAATTGAACCCAGGTGGCAATCATGACAATCGCAAACAAGATCCATGACATGGCGGAAGCGTACCCCATTCGCAGCTGTTCCCACGCGGCTTGATAAATGTGGTAAACAAACACGTCAGTACTATGGACAGGGCCGCCTCCTGTCATAATATAGATCGCCGTAAAAACCTGAAAGGATGAAATAAACGAGGTCACAAGTATAAATAATGTCGTCGGTCTGAGAAGTGGAACGGTAATATGCCAAAACCGACCCAAACTCGATGCTCCGTCGACCCTTGAAGCGTCGGTGATTTCTTCGGGAATTCCTTGAAGCCCCGCGAGGAAAATGACGATCTGGTATCCAATCCCGGTCCAGATTGTAAAGATCATAATCGAAGTCATGGCAGTCTGCGTCGAATTAAGCCAGTCAAGAGGTGGCAGCCCGGTGAGGCGAAGAGCCAGATTTGCCATACCAAACGAAGGGTGGTAAATCCACATCCACACAAGCGCCATAGCCACCATTGACGTGACCCCCGGGAGAAAATATAAGGTGCGGAGAAGCCCTATGCCTTTCATTTTTCTGTTGAGAATTAGCGCTACGACGAGCGCAAGAGCCATTCCGACTGGAACATTCATTGAATAAACACATGTATTCAGAAGTGCTTTCCAGAATGCGGGATCATTGAAGATCTCACGAAAATTATTCAGACCAACAAATGGTTGATTTGGGACGACAAGATCCCACTGGTGAAAACTGAGGTAGGCAGCAAAGGCAATTGGGGTGAATATAAAAATTGTGAGATGAAAGATTGAAGGAAAAAGAAATCCTGTTGCCTTCGTGAGAAGCATTCTTTCGTTATGTCTTGCCCCGACAAACATCAATCCACCACCGACGATCGTCACGATTGCCACCCCAAACAAAAAGTAGAGAATATCAGAATGTTCCCTGATGGGTTTAAATTCGAATGATTCATGTGCGCGTATATTCTCGAGCTGATTATCAACAAGGCTTGCATAGCGGGTCATCGTTGCGTGGAGCGGTTTGTCATTAAGCATGACCTCATCCACGGCGTCCTGAAGAGTCCATTCGATCTCACTGAACCGCTCAATCTTTGAGCCCCAGGGCTGACGGCAATACGGGACTTCATCTACGAAGAGACGTTCCATCCCGGTCGAATCTCGCCGTGCAACCTCATTGGCGACGTTGATATTCGCTGGTATTTCGAGGCGCCCTGCAGCCCGAATCCGGCACGATTGTTCGCCGGCCATGAACGAAGCAAGCATGACTGCCTCGGCGGAGTGAGCGCCATTGACAGGGACACACCAACCGGATTCGTACATTACATTCACCCTTCTCCCCGATGGCGAAGCCGGAAGGGGTGCCACCCCAAGGTCGAGATTCCCATCCATCTGATATTTCAGGTATTTTGGCATACGCCAGTGACCGTCCACGATCATGGCGATCTTCCCTCCTGCGAAGAGCTCGGCATTGATTCCTGTCTTCTCTGCCTGGACCCAGCTTCCGACATCCGGCGCCACCCGGTACTTTTTCCTCAGGTCGATAAGATACCGGAGGCTCGATTCTGTCGGGGCGGAATTCAGGAATCCGACGGCACTCATTCCTGTGCTGTCAAGAATATCCCCGCCTCCCGACCACACCCATGGGATCCAATTATAGTAGTAGTTCGTAAACGCAGCCCCATACTGGTCAACAACTCCGTCACCATCCAGGTCTCGGGTCAGTCTCTGTCCGATCGTAAGATAATCGTCCCAGGTCCATGACGCGGAAGGGAGCACAACCCCGCTTTGTTGGAAGATTTTCTTATTGTAAAATACAACCAATGGAGAAAAACCCTTTGGAAATGCATAGAGGTGCGGGCCTCGGCGCGCGATATCCAGCGCGCTTTTGAACCACTGGGTGGTATCGATGCGCTGGGACCGGATGAACGGCTCAAGGTCGAGCAGGACATGCTTATTCGTGAACGTGGGGATGAGTTTCGAATCGAGAAGAAACACATCGGGCGGATCTCCTGCCGCCAGCCCGGTCAGGATCTTTTCCTCGTACTGCTGTCCTGGGTTCGGCTCATAGAGAACGTCTATATTTGGATGAGATGTGCGAAATGCTTCAATAGCTGTGCGGTCCAGCGCCATTTCTTCGATGTCTGCCCAATCGACAAGGCGAAGTCGCACGACGTTTTGTGCAAGGAGGATTTGCGGTATTGACAAAAGGAGGAGGATGAATCTTCTACCCGCCGAGCCGATCATAGACGTTCAGTCACAAAGGCGCGGTCCGGAGATCGCCTTGGCAGTAAGTAACTGGCGCCTTCTTCAGGTCGACCAAGGAATGCCGACAGCCGGGTACCGGTTCTCCGAAAATATTGCTCTTTCAAATCGTGAAGAAATGAGAGTGGAGCATTTTTTCTCACGATGCACACCACACATCCCCCAAACCCTGCGCCGGTAAGTCTTGCACCAAGGACATATTCTGAAGCATTCGCAGTCTCAACAATGAAATCCAGCTGCGGAATGCTCACCTCAAAATCAACCTTCAGACTCTCATGCGACTGACCAAACAGCATCTTGACGCGTTCCATATTATCGGCAGAGAGCGCCTCGACACACTGTCGTACTCTTTCATTTTCGGTGATCACATGTTTCGCCCGCCTATAAAGGACCTCAGGGATATTCTGCCGCACAAGATTCAATTCCTCCATTGACGTATCTCTTAAGGATTGTTTCGGACGGTAATACCTGCTAAGAAAGGCGCCAGCTTCGTCACATTCTCTTTTCCGGAGATTATACGCCGAAGCGGAGAGTTCGTGCTTTATTCCGCTATCACAAATTAGAATTTCATACGCCGAAGGAAACGGCACATGGACGAATGAGAGGTCCCGACAATCGAGGAGAACAGCATACCCTGACTTCCCCATAATTGAAATGAACTGATCCATCTTGCCGCACTCGACTCCGGCGAACATTCTTTCCGCTTCCCAGGCGATCTCAACAAGTTCTATAGGGGAAAGGTCGACTGAGTTCATTTTGGCAAATGTCACCGCGCCAGCAACACTGAGCGCGGCGGAGGAGCTTAGCCCGGAACCTATGGGAATATTTCCCCTGAAACAGATATTCGCCCCGCCAACAGTGAAACCGCGGCGACCGAAAGCCTGCACAACTCCCTGGATGTAATTCGCCCACCGCTGATCAGTATCCAATGCCAGATGAGCGCGATTGATGACGCGCATACCTGGGATATCGAGGGCGTGAAGATAGAGATGATCGTCATCGCGTCGTTCGGAGGCCATAACTATTTCTCTTCCTATCGCGCAGGGCAGAACAAGACCATCATTATAATCCGTATGTTCTCCGATCAGGTTTACGCGCCCCGGGGCACGGACGACAACCTCAGGAGATGACCCGAATGTTTGATGAAAGTCCGCAACTGTCGCATCGATGAGCGCCATACTGCAGAACGGGAAATGTCAATTCATTGAGTGGGTATAAGGGGGAACTCAATCATCAATCAAACCGCAGCATTGCGGGATAGGTCACGTCTTGCCAAAATCGAGCCAAACCGCTTCCCAGGTTGTGGCAGCCGGATCGATTTCGACTTGCATGCCATTTTTATAAAAATGCGCTCCGGTGATCTTGTCAATCTGCACATTCCCGGGCAACCATCGCGGAAGGAGCGCATGGTTTGCCGGGTGAGCGGGGGAAGTAAATCCCTCGCGCTTGAACTTTGTTACCCAGCGTTTTCCCTCCGCCGGTTCCATCGAAATCGTAACACGTCCCCATCGGGTTGGGGTAGAGTCGATACCGAACGGTTTCGTGGGTACTAGGTCACCCCTCCTGATTCCGTAGAGCAGACGCAAATCCTTTTCGTCTTCAAACACCAACATGTGCCGGAGGAAGCGGATGCATTCAGCGTTCGCTCTGGTGTACGGCATTGTGCCGAATATCTGTTGTATGGGAGCTGTGATTAGAGATTGTTCTTCGCGCCACGCATAAAGGGGTGATGCATGATTTAGAAAACCGGTAAAAATTCCCCTAGCAAGCTCACCCTGCCCCAGCCAGAGAAACGATGTCGCGATCGCTGCGGCATCGCTCGGTCGCACAGAATTCCCTTTCAACCAGCCGGTGCCAGTGGGAACATCCTCTTTCATTGTTGCATTAATCAGACTAAGATAACCTTTAACAACGGGACTTTCCCGATCGAACAAGTTTCCCAGGGTCAGAGCATGGGCGAGATAAACCTGGGCAGTCTGCGGCAGAGGCCTTCTTGTGATATCAGACACTTTCCAAAGAGGATCATCCTTCAAGATCATCGGCAGATAGACAAATCCCTGTGGATGGGGCATCATCTCAGATTTTGTCATCCGCATGAAATTGACCATGAGATCGGTATAAAACTGCCGGACATCCACGTTCTTCTGCAGCATCAACCGATCCGCAATCTGGGATAAAGCCTTAATCGCAATCATCGCCCAGAGAGTATTCGTGAGTTCGGCACACGTACCCCCGATGCCGTCATCGCCGTATCCTGCGGGCAAGAGTCCATATTTCCCATTCAATGTTGTTTCATCCCAGGCTTTTTTTTGCCTCTCCTGCAACGAACTCATTGCCTTCCATGCGTCCGGATATAACGAGTTAAAATAGTCCCAGTTCTGGGTGAGTTCAGCATTTCGGATCAGCGCATAGACTGCGATGGAAGTTTCCTTCCAATTCCCTTCTGCACCGCCGGACGAGAATGAGCCATCGTAGCGTTGATGATCCCAGATTGTCTGGAGGGCCTGCTGTGCTATTTCGTCATAGCCGAGATAACGTGCAGCTTCGATGATGAAGTGCGAGTCTTCGAGCTTAGCAGGTGATTTCTGGTCCGGTCCGGTTAGGAAGTTCGTGTCCTTCTCCTTGTCCTCCCGGAAATTGATGACCATTCTTGACGATGCCAGGAGGAACTCCTGTTGCACTTCGGGAAGATTCCAGAGATTCTTGTCGCCAAAGGTCTTGACCGAATCCCACCGGGTCTGTACGGTGTGCAAAAGATCCTTAACCTTCCCAAAACCACCACTGACTCTGTCGTAGGATTGTCCGCCTCTGGGAATGCGGATCAGGAACCCGGCCACTTTGGGTTTTGCGAGCGACTGTTGCTCTAACTTCAGCTGAGTGTCATTCCCATCACGGTTCAGTTCGATTACTGAATCTACTAGGAGGAATGGATGGTCAGGATCATCCTCCCGGAAAAGAACGCCAATTTGCCCCTTACGGGTAGACGATCCCGATTTCGTGTCCACGCGATAATGTTTTTCCGAGGTCACAACTATGGAAGGAGTGAATGAAACAGAAGCCGTCCCTTCCGGATTGAATTCCAACAGTACATTATCCACGCGTCCCTCACCATCACCATCTGTGGCAAAAACTGTCAACGTCGCGTTCAGAGTCTTCCACTGAAGCTTTGTCGTAATAACCGGGAGAGACGGTAAAGCCAGGGATTGTTCACCCAGCGAACCTTTTTCATATCCCACCACACCAAAGGATACTGTTTCAAGAAAGCTCTCATTCCCTTCCTTAACACCCATAGATCCGTAGAGAAGGTCGCCATATCTGCCAACCAGGCTTTTTTGCACATCGTCGGGGAAATAAAAAGATGATTGCCACTGCTTTGGAGCGAAACGGAAATCCACCCCCTCCAGCAAGCGCTGTGGTTTCGTAGGAGTTCGACTGCCTCCACCCACATCACCGTTGCCGGTAAAAATTTCAGCGTTCGCAATGCCGCGCACTAGCGTTATTGCTCCAACCGATAATCCGAGGTCGCTCAGGAACTGGCGTCGTGTCTTAGAGCTCATGTTCTGTTTCCGGGAAAAATTTGTGATCCACAATTATAACGACAAACGCCAGAGTCTCTTCCGGCGTTGCGAAGGTACTAATGATGATTATCATCCGCTGTATCGGTTCCAGCTGGACTGTTCTCTTCCAGATGCTTCAGACGATCTTGTACGTCATTCAGCATCTTTTCGAGGTCCTTGCCTTGCATGGCGCTGTCACCTTCCACCTGGACACCAGACTGCCGAAGCTGTTCGAGGACCTTCTCCATATCGAACGACACAGGTTGTTTGGAATATCCCTCTGGAATCTCGAATAATGGAGCGGGCAAATTCTTGGGCTCGATTCTCGTGACCTCCTGCCGTTCGGCGACAGCGCCGTTGACCGACCGTTCTATATCCAATGGAAACAACTTTAGCCGTGACATTTCGGCACTCCAATCACCCGCATCAAGATTATCAGATGCAATCTGAGCAAGTTCTCCAAACGCCTTGTTCAGCCCCTCATACACGCCACCTAATTTCGGCGTTGTCCAGATGGAGGTCGATCCAGCGCTGTCCACCGCTACGTATTCATCACAAGTGTAACCGAGGATTTGGCGCGTCCTGCCGGTTTTGCGTGGATGCATCACGGATTCACCGCTCTTCTTGCCAGGACTATGGGGCAGGTCGTCAGGATTCAGCGTCATCTCCAGATACGATCCATTTTCATCATCGATCACCCAGATGATATTGCGGTCGCCGCGATAGATGAACTTCCCCTCATTTTCGTTACCCGAACCACGAAAAGTTGCCTCGACCATTGTCCCCTTGAGCATCAATGTATAGTTCATTGTTTGACGAGCGCCATCCGATCCGAAGGCACTCATTTTCATATCCAGGGCACCTTCGAATTGCGCGAGCGCTATCGACAGGGACAAGAATTGGAAAACTATCAGCGACAGGATCTTCATTTTTTCAGCTTTTCTCCGAGGTGTAATGACGGATTTGTCATTTGCCGGTATTCGAACCGCGAACTGGGAATTCCGTGATTTGATAATTCCCACGCTCGAATCCGCTCTTTTGTGATAACGCACATCATCCTCCCATTATCATCGCCGACGATTCAAAACTACGAAAGAATCGATTATTTTCCAAATGGAACGGGGATTTTCAGGATCAATGATCATCCACAACGGATTGATGGGGCCGAAAGTCCTTTTGCCCGTCGGCGAGATTCGCTGGGAAAAGCTCAACTGGCCTGGATCGGAGGAAGTGAATAAGCGACAACTTCAGATCGGAAACATGCTGCCCGGTGCGTTCCATCACAAAGTGGTTTCGTCGAGCTATGACCGCACCGACAGAGTGAGAGGGTCACACGACCGCCAAGATCGAATCTCCCACCGTTCTGATCAAACAATTCAATCTCGCCCTCCACACGAAGGCTGCCGTTATTCTTCACAATAATTTTCGTCATTGCAATTCCTTCCAATGAATGCATGAACAGACCGGATGAGCGCATGCCCAGAGCCAGAGGGGTTATTCCGCTAATTCCGTTTGGCTGGCCGGAGAGAGAAAGAATTCTTCTACGCGAAGTTGGTCAATCGCCTTTGCCAGGATGGCCGGAATATCGAAGAGTCCCTCCGCCTGTCGGACCAGATGGATGTCGGCTTTCGTTTCCGGATTCCTTGGGGCAAGGAAAGAGCAACAATCATCGTACGGTTCACGGGAGATATCATGAGTTCCGATTTTCCTCGCAAGAGCGATAATCTCTTCCTTGTCGGTACCGGAAAGTGGCCTCAGGATCGGAAATGTAGCGGCTTCGTCGATAACGCGGATATTCCGGAGCGTCTGCGACGCGACCTGCCCGACGCTCTCACCGGTAACCAGCCCCTCCGCCTTCTCACGGACCGCAATTGACTCGGCGATCCGGAGCATCATTCGCCTGTATAGCACGATGCGAAGAGGTGGCGGCGAGTGCAGCACTATTTCCTGCTGGACATCCGCGAATGGGACGAGATACAACTTCATCCTCATCTGATACTGCGCGAGGACGCGAGCCAGCTGACGGACTTGGTCAACTGATGCCACGCCTGTATATGGCATACTATGGAAATGCACACCATGAATGATTGCCCCCCGACGCATCATCATCCAACTTGCAACCGGTGAATCAAATCCCGCCGAGAGGAGGGCCACAAGTTTTCCGCTTACACCCACAGGCAATCCGCCCAAGCCGGCGAGTCTCGTCCGATATATGTATGCCACCCCATCTACAAGTTCAATGAAAATCGTTTCGTCCGGATGTGACAAATTCGCGCGAACCCCGAACCGGTTACAGAGATACTCTCCAACCTGTCGGTTGACTTCCATCGAACTATACGGAAATCTCTTATCAGGTCGTCGGGTGTCTACTTTGAGCGTTTCAAACTTTCTATCCAGAAGTAGAGATTCAGCGATCTCACAGAAGGTTTGAATGTCCTGGGGAATTTTATATCCGATCCCTACGTTTGCCAGGCCGAAAATCCGCGTCATCCGTTCGAGAATTCTCTTTTCGTCGCCGCGGGACGGAAGGTATATAATCGATCGGCCGTAGCCTCCTCCGATTGACGTTGCCGGCAGGAAATCTCCAAGAGAGCGCCTGATGTTTTGCTGGAGCTGCCTCTCAAAAAAACCCCGGTTTTCACCCTTAAGCGTTATCTCATGGTGATGGGCAATAATGACGCGTTCCATTGTTCCAGGAATCAAATTACACCCGGGACATTGATTGCAGGCCGAATGGGGCCAGGGGAGTGATTCATGACTAATGTGCTCCGATTTTTCTGGAAAGTGCGATCATCTCATCATCGGACTTTCCATCTCCGTCATAATCCATCATCCCGCGGAACTCTGCCTTATCCGGCATCATAGTCACGTGATATGAATACAAGTACTCGGTCGGGGTCAGTTGGTGGAATCGGATCGAATCGTCTTTGACTGACCACTCGCCCGTCGGGCGTGCAACGAGGGAATCATTTTGTGCACGATACTCCAGAAAATATGTCCCATCGTCATTCAGGACGGTGATCATAGGCTTCAGCTTAAACCGTGTTCGCAGATCTTCTTCATCAAAGTCCATGATAACCGTGGAATCGGTGTTGGCAAAGGTGTGAATAGTCACGTGCATGCCGATACTCTGCCATCTGCCAACAAGGGATTCTTCCAGTTTCGATCGTCTCGAACATCCCCAAAATAAAATCAAGAACGACGCAGTAATCACACAGAGTGATGTGAGGTTGAGGCGTGTCATTCCGGCTGCACACTGAAGTTGGACATAAAATTATGGGTGTGGATAATATAATGTGAAGTGGAGTGAGTTACAAGATCTCAATGAGCTTCGGCTTTGTATGATAGATTCAACAAACTAACGGGATGCATCACCTCACAAGTGCTCCCCTTCAGTCTCAAACCATGCTCAAGCTGAAGATGGCAACCGGGATTTGCAGCCAGGACGATATCCGCTTTCGTACCAAGGATATGATCGGTTTTCTGGTCGAGAAATTTCCGTGCATCTTGATATTTCATGAGATTATAGATTCCCGCGCTTCCACAGCACCAGGTCGCTTCGGGCAATTCCGCAAGATCGACTCCTGGGATCGATCCAATCAGCCGCCGGGGCTGGTCGCTGATCTTCTGGGTGTGCACGAGGTGGCACGCCTCATGATACGTAACGCGTTTGTCGATTGGCGCCGACGGAAAACGGTAACCGACCTCAACCAGAAATTCGGTGATTTCTCTCGTCTTGCGAGCCACAGTTGATCCGTCCCTGCTGCGCCGATCATCAGTTGGAAACAGCCCACCGTATTCCTTTATAAACGCGGCACATCCGGCTGAGTCAACAACAATGAAATCATACCGTTCGTCGGCAAACAATTCTATTATCTTCCCCGCGAGCTGCCTTGACCTTTCACGTTCTCCATTGTGGGCATGGAGCGACCCACAGCATCCTTGATCCTTCGGTACACACACCTGATAACCATTGCGAACCAAGACCTCGACACAATCTTTGTGTACCCGGGCAAATGCAGAATTCATGAGGCAGCCGGTCAGAAGAGCCACCCGTCCTCTCACCTCCCCGGCAGGAGTGATTACTTCAGGGGTGATGGCAGAAAAATCCCGCGGTTCCAACCACGGCAGCAGACCGAACTCTTCATTCAGAGTGCTCGAAAATATCGAAAGGAGGTTCGACTGTTCGATCGCCTCCCGTAAACCAGATTTCTGGAAAAGCCTCATAGCAATATTGAAAATCTTCATGCCTCTGCGGGAACCGAAAATGCTGTCAAGCACGAATCGCCTGAATGTTCTCCCGATCCATGGCTCCCTGCCGCTCCTAACGATGACGTCCCGTGCATTTTCAACGAGCGGCGCGTAGTGAACACCCGCCGGGCAAGCCGTCTCACATGCCTGACAATCGAGGCAAAAGTTCATCTCGTCCACAAAATCATCGGTGAGGCCGAGCTCCCCCGCCTGGAAGGATCTCATCAACCGGATTCTCCCCCGCGGGGACGAGCTCTCATTGAACGTGACACTGTACGTAGGACACACCGGTAAACAGAGCCCGCAATGGATACACTTGCTCAGGAGTTCGTCAAGAGATTTTACTGACGGGCCATCCATGAAAAATCAGTCATTACCGGTTGATAGACGGGTGATTCCAAAGATGATGGAATGAACCGAGCGTGGGAAAAATGTACCCGGTTTGGCAAGAGACTCCCCTCAGATGGCTCCTTCAAACGTCTTTCAGCAATTCCGGATTTAGCCTTACAACGTTGTGTATTCCGGTTCAACCTTAATTCACCTGCAGACAGTCGGCCGATCAGAGGCGATCCAGACTTTTTGTGAGCCACTGCATGATGTCGTTGAGACTTTCCTCACCAATCTGGTGGCCCATATCATATTCCCGATAGTGAACATCGGCTTCAACCTTGTGGAGAAGCTCGCTCGCCCTCCTCCCGAATGTGACGGGAATTACAGGGTCGTAGATCCCGTGACTTATAAAGAACGGCTTGCCCTTCAGGCTCTGCCAGTCGAGTTTCAGCTCCGAATCTTCGGGTATATAGCCGCTGTTGGCAATGACACCTGCAAAAGAACCAGGATCGGTGAGAGCAGCCGCGAACGCAATAGTCGCACCCATGCTGAAACCGCAGAGATATATTCTGGCCGAATCTACCGGATAACCGGTCCGGATGTCGCCGAGAAATTTCATGAGCTTGTTATAACTCTCAGCAAACATTTTTGGCTCCGGTTTTCCGATGTCCTCGATATCGTACCATGTGTACCCGCCACCATGCTGATAAACGAAGGGGGCCCGGACACTGATAAGAAACAATCGCTCATCGAGATAATCAGCAAGGTTGAGGAGGTCATTTTCGTCCGCCCCCCGCCCGTGCAGGAGAACCAAAGCAGGATATTTTGCTGTGGTCTTAACCTGCGGTTCGACAACTTTGTGTGTAAGGGTAGAATGAATAAGATGCATAAGGATATTCGATGTTAGTGGAAAAGGAATTCAGACACCTCAACCAAATCGCACATCATGTAGTTATTCGGTCTCACAACCATGCAACTTCTTCAAATCGTTTGATTTCTTCCCGGCTTGTAGGCAACTTCCCCTCACACCGCGGTTTACTCTCAATGACTTTCCCCGGATTCAGAACGTTATTGGGGTCCATCATCCGTTTTAACTCGCGCATCATCCGTATTGCTGGTGCATTCAACATCTTTTCCAGCATGCGTTTCTTATACAACCCCACGCCATGTTCTCCTGTAATAGTTCCGCCAAGATCGACCGCCGTTTCCTCCACTTCCTCCACGCACCGCTGGGCATTCCCAAACGCACCACGATCGCGTTCATCAGTCAGGTAGTTGGGGTGGAGATTCCCATCACCGGCATGACCGAAATTTCCGATCGTAACGCCATATTTTTTTCCGATCCCATCGATCCTGCGGACCAGATCTGCGAGTCGCGCTCGTGGCACCGCAACATCTTCCATGATGGTCGTCGGTGTTACACGGGCAAGCGAAGGAAAAGCAGACCGCCGTGCTGCCTTGAGCTTCAGTGCATGCTGCTCATCGTGTGCCACCGTAAGGGATGTGGCTCCATGCGATTTGCAGATGGATTCGACAAGCTCTGCCTCCTGATCGAGCACAATTTGTTTCCCATCGATTTCAATAAGGAGCATCGCCTGGGCATCGGACGGTAATCCCAGATGAGTGTAGTCTTCGACGCATCCGATTGTTGTATGATCCAGAAATTCAAGCATCGCAGGAGTTATTTTCGCGGCAATGATAGCCGAAACAGTTCTGGCGGCATCTTCCATTGACCCGTAAAAAGCGATGATTGTCTTGTACGCCTCCGGTCTGGGAATAATCTTCAGGAGGATCTTTGTCAATACTCCCAAGGTCCCTTCTGACCCGACGAGAATGCTCTTGAGATCATAACCCGCAACATCTTTCACTGATTTCCCGCCGGTCCACAAAATCTCGCCGGTCGGAAGAACAACTTCCATTCCCATGACATAGTTCTTGGTGACGCCGTATTTCAAACCGCGTAAGCCGCCGGCGTTTTCAGCAACATTACCTCCGATGGTGCATATACTTGAACTCCCTGGGTCGGGCGGGTACAAAAAGCCCAGATCCTCCACCGCCTGATGAAGCTTCGCGGTAATGACGCCGGGCTCTACAGTGGCCGTCAGGTTCTCCTGGTCGATCTCAAGGATCCTGGTCCAGTGATTAGTCAGGAGCACGATCGAGTTTTCGGCGGGAATCGCTCCCCCGCTCAGGCTTGTCCCTGAACCGCGGGGTACGATCCCAAAATGTTCCTCGTTGGCAAGCTTAACAATCTTTGATACCTGGGCAACTGATGAAGGTCGGACGACAGCCACAGGTAGCCGCGGTTCGAGGGCAGTGGCGTCGTATGAGTAGGCAATGCGCGATTCCTCCGAGGTCAGGACATTTTCACTCCCGACAATCTCCCGTAACCCCGTGATTGCGCGCGTGTTCATGTTCATTCAGCAGGGAACGTAACCAATTCACGCGTGAAAAGCAAGGATTTCGTCCAGAATCGCGGCGTTTTCGTTCAGGAGAGGAGACCGGGAAAGGAGCAACGAGCCAGGAGCCAAAGGGCGAATTCCCGGCCAATTTATTCCCAACTCGAAGCCATAAAATGTGAATCGGCAGCCGGAAAGATGAATTCAACGCTTAAATGAGCGACTC
Organism: Bacteroidota bacterium; assembly: GCA_033852415.1. Classification (GTDB taxonomy): domain Bacteria; phylum Bacteroidota; class Ignavibacteria; order UBA10030; family SZUA-254; genus DATKPE01. Next base: position 3,955 of record JAWOMQ010000061.1, on the reverse strand, counting down.
TGTTAGTCCCGATACTCGAGAGGAAGTGAAAGGCCGGGGCTACGATAATGGAGGACTCAACTTTGCGAAGTTACCTTCTCCCCCGCGCATGAGCGCAAGGTCACACCCGGGTGTTGCGGATCCTGCCCCGTATTCCTATGGACCCGTCAATTCCAGGAGGGGTTTTGGGAATGACGGGTTACGTTGAGACCAGCCAGGTCACTTCTTTTGGAATTCCTCATTGCGTATCATCGCATTAACATCGTACGGCGCTGGCGGTCCACCAAGATACGTGTGGAACCAATCCAGGTGCGCGTCGTAATAGAGCGGCATCGATTTCACTCCATTCGGCCAGTGACCATCATTCGGAAATATGATCAAACGTGACGGAACCCCCATGAGCTGGAGATCAGTAAAGAACTCCATGCTCTGGGCGTACGGCACGCGAAAATCTTTTTCGCCGCTGATAACAAGGCAGGGTGTCTTAAAATTTTTCACGAAATTATTTGGCGACCATTTCTGGTACAAATTCGATTCCCACGGCGTGCCGCCGAGATCCCACTGCGGGAACCATAACTCTTCTGTAGAGCCATGCATTGCTGTCAGATCATAGACTCCCATCATGCTCGCGATGGCTTTGAAACGGTCGGTGTGCCCCTCAAGCCACATCATCATGTATCCGCCAAATGACCATCCCATTGCTCCCATGCGGTTCTTGTCAACGTATGAGAGATTCGACAGCGAATCCGCAACCGCCATGACATCATCGTACACTTTGCCGCCCCAATCCCGGGAGATCTCCGCTGTGAATTCCTGTCCATAGCCGGTCGAACCGTGTGGATTAGGAAATGCAACAATGTAACCTGAGCCCGGATAAACCTGCCAATCACCCCGAAATGCGTCCGCCCATTGTTGCTGCGGTCCTCCATGCACATTGAGAATGAGAGGATACTTCTTCGAAGGATCAAAATCATGGGGCTTCACGATGAAGGTATGAATGTTCGCGCCGCTGGGTGAAGGAATCCACACTTCTTCCGCGGGCCGGATATCAACTGTGTTTTCGAGTGCCTGATTGAAAAATGTGAGCCGCTTTGCATTCTTTCCGTTGGTACCTGCCTGCCATAGTTCGCTTGGTTCTCCCACCGTTCGATGGACAAAAACCACTCTGTCGCCGTCTGGCGAGAGGTCGAACGCATCGACGGTTTTGGGATCAATGACCTCATGAACCTTATTTGACTTAACATCAACGACATAGAGAGGCGTGTGTCCCTTCACTTGAGCCGTAAAATAGAGTTTCTTTGAATCGTGCGACCACACGAAATCGTTTACCCAGTTGTCAAAATTCTCGGCAAGAACCTTTTTGGCACCCGAAATGCGGTCATAGAGGGCGATATGAAACATATCAGATTCATAGGCGGGAATTGTCTGGAATTTGTACGCAATGTACCGGCCATCGGGAGAATAAACGGGGCTCCCATCATACGCCTTGTTATCGGCTGTAATATTCTTCGGTTCGCCACCCCCCGATGGTTCCAGCCAGAGATCCATATTGGTGGATATTGCCTCGATTTCGTCATGATTTGAGACGAAGCAAACCTCCTTACCGTCGGGAGACATCGCTAAACCCACACCGCCCAGCTCCCAGGACGGCGCATCGTACGTCCCCGGCGTAAGGTCAGAGTACTTTTTCGAATCAAGATCAAAGAGGAGCGTGTGTGTATTCTTTCCGTCTTTCCAGAAGGTCCAGTGGCGGTAGAGCAAGTGATCTGCCACGTGGGCATGCAGGGGACCCTTGGAAGTCGTGCTGTCGACTCGAGCATTGCACAAATCATCCGCGCCGCAGTCGGGATAGACATCGGAGGTAAAAATAATGTGCTTGCCGTCGGGAGTCATGACCGGGTTGTCCACGCCGGCTGAAAAATTAGTGAGCTGAATGGCATCACCCCCTTCTGCGGGGACGATCCATACCTGCGAGCCATTCGTTCGCGTTGACACGAAGATGATCGATTTGCCATCCGCCGACCAGCGGGGGTGATTGTCGGCTGCGGGATTGTTTGTGATGTTCTTCAGATTCCCGTCTTCATCCATCACATAAATTTCTGAATTCGTTTTCCCTTCTTCGAGGAACGATTCCGTGACAACAAAGGCGATCTTCTTTCCATCAGGAGAGTACTGCGGTTCACCGACTGTCTTGATCTTGTACAGATCCGCGATTGTGAATGGTTGTTTTTGACTGAGAACCGGCAGACAGAAAAACAGAGTAAGGAACACCGTTATTGAATTCCTCATTGCGAACCCCATAGATATGTATTGTGAAAAAGTGGCATGCGGATATAGAACTTTTGCGAGCGCCAAGATACACAAAGTGCGGTTGATTATCAAAAAGGTAAGATGGTATTCACCGTCTCGGCTGCCGTACCAGCGGTGAAATGATCCAAAACAGAAGTGGATAACAGGTATTATCCGTCAGCGGCCTGGGGAATCGGTTCCCTTTTTAATGAACTTGAGCGATGCTGAATTCATGCAATACCTGAGGCCGGTAGGTTTTGGGCCGTCGTCAAACACATGGCCGAGATGTGCCTGACATCTCCGGCACAGCACCTCAGTCCGAACCATGCCAAAGGTACTGTCAACCTCCTCCTCTATGTTCTCTTTTGAAATTGGCTGATAAAAACTCGGCCAGCCGGTGCCCGACTCGAACTTCGTATCGGAACTGAACAACGGCTCACCGCAACAGACACAAACATAAATACCAGTGTCGTGATTATTCCAATACTCACCCGTAAAGGCGCGTTCCGTACCCTTCTTCCTTGTGACTTCGAACTGAAGGGGTGTGAGTTGTTTCCTCCATTCTTCATCCGTTTTGACGATGCGCATAGTTGAATCCTTCTGCACGGCGGTATCAAGCCCCGATCGTTCTGGTGCCAGGGAAGAGCTGTGGATTTTGATCTGACAGGCAGCTATTGAGGATGTAAGGATTATAGTGAGAAGAACAAATTTCGCCATGATCAAGGCCTTGATAATGATAAAATAATATACCAAAGAAGCGAGACCTGTGCAACAGGTTCCGCATCAGCGATAACCCGATGCCTGAAGATTGAAGAGTTCGGCGTATCGCCCTCCAGCGGCGAGCAATTCTGTGTGCGAGCCGACTTCAAGGACGCTTCCCTTATCCAGAACCAGAATCCGATCTGCCATACGTACGGTAGAGAACCGATGGGAAATGAGAATTGCAGTCTTGCCCTTTGTCAGGTCAGCAAATCTCTTGAATACTTCATGCTCCGCCCTCGCATCGAGCGAAGCCGTCGGTTCATCAAGGATCAAGAGCTGGGCATCCCGCATGTAGGCGCGGGCGAGTGCGACCTTCTGCCATTCGCCATAAGAAAGTTCAACCCCGTCCTTAAACCGTTTCCCAAGGATCTGATCGTACTTTTCCGGCAACCGGTCGATGACGGCATCTGCCAGACTTCGTTGAGCCGATCGAATAATCCGGGACCGATCTTCAAGGCCATCAATTTTTCCGACCGCGATATTCTCGGCGGCAGTCATCTGGTAGTGCACAAAATCCTGGAAAATGATCCCGATTTCCCGTCGCAAATTCTCGAGATCATATTCGCGGAGATCGACCCCATCAAGGAGAATTCTCCCCTCGGATGCATCGTACAGACGGGCGAGGAGCTTTACCAGGGTGGTTTTGCCCGCGCCATTCTCGCCGACAAGGGCGAGCTTTTCGCCAGGCTTTAACTCAAACGTAACATCGCGCAGCGCCCACAATTCGGATTGCGGGTAGCGAAATCCAACATTCTGAAACGCAAACCCTCTTGCGAGCGGTCGCGGAAACGGACGTGGATTCTCGATGGATCGAATGGTTGGCTTCAACTCAAAGAATTCGAACAAATCACTGAGGTAGAGGGAGCCTTCAGCAAGAACAGTGAACCTCGTCAGTATTCCTTGCAAGAGATTCTGGAGTCGATTG
>JAWOMQ010000158.1:0-3245 GCA_033852415.1 Bacteroidota bacterium | reverse complement strand
TCGCCGCGAGTTTGATAAGAACATTATGAAGCTTATCCGGCGTTGTTGACGAACTGCTGAACCAGTTAATATAGGCCATACCCATCGCACCGCTAAAACCTTCCAAACCGAAATTCGCATTATTCGGTGTCCATCTCCGCTCACCGGAAGGAATGTCCCAATCCTTCATGCCTGGCGGAGGACCCTGCACCTTAACCTCAACACCGCCGACAGAGATATAATTATCATCCCCGCTCTGGTTTGTCTGGTTGCTCAGCACGACAGAATCTTTTGTCGAATCCGTCAGGGCCCAGACGACACCGCCTGTTATGGTATCTGTGGAGAATGTCACCTTGTACACATCGCCCGTAAGTTTCGTCGGATCGAGAACCACTGGGACTACTGCTCCGTCGCTCGTTCCGCTGGTATGGTGGGTGTGCAAGGTATCTCCCGCGGCTGCGTGATAGCGGACACCGGGATTTGTCGAATGCGGTGAAGCTATGACGACCACAGGGGAAGATTCGAGCACGTGGAACGGTGCCGTGGGGGGAAGATTGCCATTGTAGCTATATGCAGTGACTGCAAAGTAGTATGTTTGACCGTCGACCAGAGGCACATTCCCCCGGGAGGCATCCCTCGTGATTTTGAAGAACCTCTGTATTCCTGAATTTGATCCGAACTGGACAGGTTTCGTGATGACAAACCCGCTGGCTTCGTCGAAGACGTTGTCGAAGATGATCGACACCAGATTCTTGACGTCAAATGTTGCGAGTCTGATCCCGTCCGAAAGCTGTGAGTTCGCTGAAGGCAGCTGGTAAATATTATAGCCCTCGAATACGAACCCCTTCTGTGGGGTATTTTCCGTTTTATCCACGTTTGTTTCATCCGTCCCCCAGTTCAGCATAAGTTCCCGATCGAGATTAGCGACGGTAACTTTTGGTTGTGCCGGCGGCGAGGGTAAATCGAAGAAATTATTGTAGGCAAATCTGGCGAATCCCGTGTTGAACTTTAAAACACTGACGCTTGAGAGGTAATTCTTCCCCAATCCGCCGACCAGGGCAGTAACGATCTCCTGAGTATCACCTCGAGCCATTGTAAACGGACCCGATGAGAGAACTATTCTCCGGTCACCCGGAGGGAGGCGATTCGTATTCGCGGCTGTCGGTTTCCCGTCCAGGTCGCCCGTACCGGTAACCGGATCACCCGACAGCTCAAAATGTGTGACGTTCCCAAATTGATCATACAGGGGTTGGAGAGCAGGATATTGAGGCCGCGGTTCGGCACCCCGCATAAGGTTATACCACTGGAGAGTACCGCTATAGGAACCACCCCGGTCGGGATCGTTTCGTGATGAACCCGCCGCGAAGTACGTGAACGTTGTCATGGGTAAGTTTTTATACCCATAACGCACTTTCAAGTCAAAGATCGCCGAGTCACTGGGTGAACCGGGAACTATCGGCCCCTGGAGAAAGTCGAATCCTCCAGCGGGGGGTGGAAGTCCAAACTGGTTATAGTAAATCGCATCAAACGTCGTGGAGTTATACACATAACCCAGACTCAGGTTGGTATCGCACCCTGCAAAGTCGTCTGAGTACTGTCCGTCATCCGGATCCGCCCATTGGACGATAAACATACTGTCAATCGTCGCGGAGTGGGGTGTGTTGACCGTTCCCTTATATATAATCCTGGATTTCTTAAAAATCATATTTCCGAGGGGATTGGTTGAAGCATACGCCCAATCGGTTTCCTGAACTTCGAGGCCAATCGGGGGTGAACCATAATCCGAGGCGGCCGTTCCGGCATCGAGGTCATTATAGACAAGCCAATCGGTCTGATCTGCACCGGGGAAACCCGGGATATCGTACAGCGTATCACCAGCGGCATTCTGGAGCCGGCCGTCGGGATCAGGATCAAATATGCCGTTATGGTTCCTGTCCTCATAGGGTGCTCCCTTCGCCACCGGCCAGGTATTCCAGTCTACCCGGTACTGATCACGGATATTCTGACGCTGAGCGTCGCTAACTGCTGAGGATGCTTCGAGATAGTAGTTCGCCGCATCATCGGTCAGATCAGCCGTTGCCCAATCACGCCGGACACGAAAGACCCGGTTGGAAATTGCGTCATCCGGTTCCCTACCGAGGACGTTTCCAAGGGAGTCTGTGAGTATTTTCCCTGCCCGGCAGCTTGACGCATAAACATTTCCGGCCACGCGGACCGTGGGAGATAACCCATCATTCACCTTCCCTCCCCACACAACACCTTCTGCGTAAATGAATCCGGCAGTCCCCTTCGGGAAGGTACCATTCCATGATGAGGAGACAATCGGATCATGCCAGCCATCACCCCGTATCCACGAGGTGATATTGTTGATATTCAACGGCACTTCAGAAGGGTATGTTGCGGTATTGACGTTCCTGACACCGCCTGAATTCTTGGCACCTTTGTTTGGATCTGTCCGCGCAACGGCACTCATCTGCACGAATGCAAAGATCCAGAAAATGAGTAACAGATATAACCACTTTGATCTCACATGTTTCATGTTTGATCTCCCGCTAAGGTTGATAGTGTTATTGACAAAATCATGGTCACAAGAATTTATCACGCTCATAATTCAGCCCGGACGCCAAAGCGAATTTGCCGCGGCGGTCCGAACAAGTCAAACCCATTATAATCCAGATTTGTTCTCCTGTCCTGCAAATTGATCACCCTGTATAGATCCGTAAACCTGCTGCCTAAATTGGCAAGGAGGTCTGCGTTCGCAGGATTCTCAAGGAATCCGTCTGAATAGGCGTTGCCGGTCGCATAGTAAACATTTATGATATTTTGCGTGTTAAAGACATTTTGAATATACGCATACACATCCAGGTCGAGACCTGCCAGCGAGACGGTTTTATCAACGCGCATATCCAGATTAAAATTCCACGGCGTATTTGAAGCATTGACAGGTTCAATCGGCAATCTATTACGGGAATCGGTATTGTTCAGGATACCCCCGCTGGCCGCATCCTGTTGTCCGAGCCCGACTGGGGCGGATTGTGTGAATCGGTGTCCGCTGTTGAATGTGAAGAGAAGATTGACGCCGAGTCGTTCAAGTATTGGCCCGCCATCATTTTTGCCGAACCTGTAATCAAGATTTATTGAACCGCGATGTGTCTGATCATAGTCAAGCGGAGAGACGATCGTGGGCCGTGACAAAGCAGTGGCGTTCGGATCGCTTGACGCACCGGTCTGCAGAGCGCCGCCGGCGCTCGTTGGAAACGAATTCG
>JAWOMQ010000072.1:0-7144 GCA_033852415.1 Bacteroidota bacterium | reverse complement strand
TCTTTGAACTCTCACGGACAGCGGATACCGTGGTCAGAATCCCGCCGCCGTTTGCTGCAATTTGCCGGTACGATGCTCCGGCGCACCGAAGACCGAATTCATTTGCCCGATCACCGGTGAAGAGGGCGTGGGTGTGCGAATCCACGAATCCGGGCATCACGATGCGATCCATGCAATCAAGGACTTCCGTTTCCCCTCCAAGTGTACGCATCGAAAGTTCCTCCATGTGGCCGCACCACACAATCTTATCGTTCTCTATCATCACTGCGGCGTTCTCGATTACCCCAAGGTTGCGCATCGCGGCCCCTTTTTTCGTGGTGTGGCCGTCAGCCGAGACTGTGACAAGCTGTTTAATATTGATGAGGACGAGCTTCACGAGGGTTCAGGTGTGGGAGGAAACTATGGTCGATTTGAATGCCTTTTTCTCGGCGTACAAGATAAGGAAAATCCTCCCTTTTAACAACAAAAGATGCGGGAAATCTCTAGAGCACTATTCTATACAACAGCCATTCCTTCATCCTCCTGGCCTTGATCCGCTCATAAAACCGGATCGCCCCTTTATTCCAGTCCAGTACCATCCACTCCATTCTCCCGCATCTCCTTCGCCGGGCTTCCTTCAGACAATACTTGAACAGCTGAAGACCGATACCGTAAGACCGAAAGTCAGGGAGGACAAAAATATCCTCCAGATAAAGACTGGGGCGGGCAAGGAAAGAAGAATAGGTTTCAAATATGATCGCGTAGGCCACAGGCTTTCCATGGACAAAAGCCAGAAAGGAATCAAAGCGCCGGTTTTTGCCGAGGGCGTCGTGCAATAGCCGGCGTCGTGCTGCCGGGCTGGGTCGCTTTAGCTTCTCGAAATCTGCCAGAGCGTTGATAAGTGTGAGGAAGGCGTGGCTATGCGCAGGAGTGAGAGGCCGAATTGCGACCGCAATCTGTTTTCGGTGTGAAGAATTTTTCATCAGAGTTACGCGGACACATGACAGGAGCCACCACATGCTCTCCGCAGTTTGCCACTCTCCGGTGGTCAGGAAGCGGGTTTGTTCGCCTCTTCGTTGAGCTGTTCCACAACTTTACTGATTCCTTTGGAAACAAACGTGTCGAGCAATGTTCCGGTCAGAGTAATTGACGGTTCGTCCAAATGCTGGAAGCTCTCCTCGGATTTCTTCACTTCCGGCTCGACGCTTTCCGCAAGTTTCAACACAGAAGGGTCGCTTGTAATTTCTGTGGAAAGTGTGCTCCCAATGGCACCGAGCGCGAATTTCGCGCCAAGTTCTTTCACTGGTTGGAAAAATCCTTCGGGAATTTCTCTCGCAGTTGTGGAAATAAGCTGCCCGACTTCCGACATCCTCCTGTCGAGCGAACGCCCCTTCAGCCGGGATGAACCTGCAATGCTGTACATCGCCTGTGTAATATTACCCCCAAGCGCTGCCGAGGATGCTTGTATTGCTCGGCTTAAGCTTCCACCGCAGTTTTCAATGTGCTCGCCGAGTGCGCTTAATCCGAACTGAACAGATTGCCCCATCGTCTCCAGTCCTCTGCGGACACTCTCACCGTGCTGAACAGTGGAGAGGGCTGTTATCTTTGCGGCTTCGATATGGGAAACCTCCTGTGTATATGTCGTGAGAAGCTGGGCGGCGCGTTCAATATCGAATTGGATGCGGTCGACCATTGTGGTCTGCCGTTTTTCAAAAAAGTAATCGCGGGCCTTGTAAAGATGCCAGATCGAAACCTGTCCCATGAGCTGCAGCGTCTTCGCGTCCGAACTGACCGCTCCCATTGCCTTTTCTCCGATGTGGAGATTAACAGCGGCTTCCCATTCCTTGGATCCGAGACGCATAAACCACTGGCGGGCGGCCACAAGGTCGTTCATGTCGTCGATTGTCCGGATCTCCCTTTCAAGCCCTCGCTGGGCGTATCCCATGGCAGCCATATATGCCACGGAGGCAGCTGACTTGTGAATCCCGAGCTCGGAAAAAAGACGAAATGCAACAATAAGCTGGTCGATAACCTTGTCGCCCAGATTCCCGCCGGTGTAATGTTCCTTGACCTTCGAATAAATTTCATGCGCACGGTGGAGATAGAGTTCGGCGATTTCGCGATAAAGTTGCTTGAGGATAACTGTGCGTTTGGCGTGCTTGTCGAGATATTTCTTATCATCTTTCCGAAGCGAATTGATGGCATCGCGGATTTCTTTGAGAGAAACGCATTCCGAAATTGTCGTGCTCCCACACATATAGCACGTTTTTCGCGCACCCTCGTAGTCTATCCAGCGATGCTCACATGTCGTGCATCGCTCCATCCCTAATTTCATCGAGAACGAGTCTGTCATTGTTTGCGCTCCTGCACCTGCCGGATGAGGCGATGGTATTCGTCTTCAGTGAGCTCGCCGAAGGCATATTTCATTTCAACCGTCTCCCGGTCGAAATGCTGCCGAGCCTTGACGCTGATCTCCTTATACGTTTCCGCTGCCCGTATGCGCGCGAAACCCCGAAGTGTTTCAATCTCCTCTGAGTAAAGCGAGGTAATGCGCTGGGTTTCACCCATGGTGTCAATCTGCCGCTCACCCCGTGAGAGACGTCGCATGTTAGTCAGTTCGCCGAACTCTTTGACGCTTATGTTTTGCAGTAAGTCCAGCGCCATCTCAAAAAGCTTTGCCCGATAGTAAAAGTGATATGCGTACTTGAACTCACTCTCTTTGAGGAACCAATCGGCGATTTCTTTGTGCTCGGCTGCAGAAAAGGCGGCTCTATCGTAAATAAAAAATGCCGTCGTGAAATCCCCGCTGTCGCGTTTAAGCGCCCCAAGGCAATTCATATCATTCTCTGCCCAGTAATACCATTCCTCAAGCTCTGGCCTGTTTTCCAGACGCACGAGATCAAGGAAATCATGGGTTCTTCCCCATGCCTTAAAAAAGCAATACGTCAGCAGGGCGAGGTCGATGTTGTGAGGATTGTTATTGATCGCCTGGCGTAAGATCCCCATCATGCTTTCCCGCTCGTTGCCGGGGAGAGCAAAGAAGAATTTTATCGGGATCCTCGGAAGTTTGTGTTCCCTCCGCGATTGATCGTGGAAGAGGCATGAATGGGCGGGGTTAGAGACTGGTACCTCAAGCTCAAGTTGCTCAATGGCGCTGTAGAACCGTTCGCCCGCGAGAATTTTTCTTATACCGTTATACCACGGCGTCTCAGCATCCCTGAACGCACTCCCAAGAAACATTTGCCATGCACTGAGAGAGCTTTCTGCAAATGAGTTTTCTACGAGGGGAATTGTGGTTTTGAATATGTCGATGACGTTGAGATCCCGCATGATGATATCATCGGGAGCATTTGTCTTCCTGAGAAGCTGGGTGATAAAGTAATGCCTTATCCACGGCCGGGTGAGGTTTTCATCGATTGAATGTTTAGTTTCGGAACCCTCCTTGTTCTTCTCAACCAGATATTGAGGGAAATTCCCCTGCACCCCCAACTTCAGGCGTTCATCATCAGTCTGAAATAGCTTTAGCTCCATAGAGAGCCTTAGAGTTGTTTGAGAAACTTATTGTGTCACTTAAAATGTTGACCGAAACTACTTATTATCAATGGATTTATACCGGTTGCAAATATACAAATTTTTTGTATTATGTCCACTTCTTTCTGAGAGGTTGAAATTCTACCGGAAAACCCACTCAAATCCTTGATTTTTTGAGGGTTTTCTAGTTTGTGCTGAGGGCGATTTTGATGGGTGAGGCGAACTGAGGGAGTGAATTGTCCGTTTCGGATAAAGAGATGTATTTTGTCAGCATATCTATGGGACCGAGGGCGATGGTTTCGATAAGCGCCGCCCGACCGAGCCGGAGATCGATCTCACGGGCTATGAACATACCGCACTGGGCGCCATAACTTCCTTCGAAGCCGCTCAGGTTGGCATCACGGATCAGCTTCGATGCTCGCGCGGCTGTGAGACGCGTTGAAAGCAATTCAGTGGCATTCTGATTGTAAACCGAGAAAATTTCTTTCGCGTGCTGATACCAATCCCGGGGAACGCGCCCCTGCCCCTGTTGATCGATGGAGAGGTAATAGGCGATCCCTTCATTTTGAGTGAGATCGATCAGCTCAAAGAATGGTGTTCGGTGGGTTCTATAATACTGCTGCCATGACGGAGAGCGGTCTTTGTAGTCACCGAATGCAGCATGGAACACTTCATGTGCGACCACGCCGAGTAGCGATAAATAGCGCTCCTGAAGAGTTGAACCGTATCGCACGGCGTGCGCGAGGTTGACGACAATCGTGAGTTCTCCCTGATGCTCACCCACGAATTCCGGTGTGTCGTCGTGCCAGATAATACGGCGAACGAACGCATCCACATTTTCATGACCAATGGCCACGACATAAACCGGAATCAGGATAGATACATCTGCATCCTGCGGAAAAATTTGTTCAACGGTTGCAGTCACTTTGCGGCTGAAATTCGTCCGCTCCATTTCCGTGTATAGTTCGGCGATTGCGGCGGCGTTGCGCCTTGCGTCTTCGAGATGATAAATATCATCCTGGATGATCTGATGGTACTTGAGCGAATCGAGGTAATCCCGGAGCCGATACGCCGCCGAATCCTGGTCCGCGATAAACCCGGTCGTGAAGGCGGCAATTCTGTTTCCCCGAAGTGCTGAGAGCGATCCCGTACTCACTGGTTCGTCATTGAGAAGCTGTAATGTCTGCTCCAGTGAAGAGTAATCAAGATGAAGATTGGCGTTAAAATGGGGATTTGTTTGCGACCGGGACAGAGGCGCAAGGATGATGGATAAGATGAAAAGGAGTCTTATCGATTTCATGGCCGGGGGCGTGATCCCTTCCATCCCACGTTCAACTTTTGTAAACGTTCCATTGGTCACTTTCGCCTGGCCATTGGGATTCTTATCCCATGCGCCCCGGCGTTCTCAATTGCCCTGTCGTATCCCGCATCTGCGTGGCGGACAATTCCCATGCCCGGATCGTACGTGAGAACCCGTTCGAGGCGCCGCTCTGCTTCCTTTGTTCCGTCTGCCACCACGACCATCCCGGCATGAATCGACATACCGATCCCAACCCCTCCGCCGTGATGAACACTCACCCAGCTTGCACCGCCGACAGCATTGAGCAGGGCATTGAGTATTGGCCAGTCGGCAATTGCGTCGCTACCATCACGCATTTTCTCAGTTTCGCGGTTAGGCGACGCCACTGAGCCGCAGTCGAGGTGATCTCGTCCTATGACGATCGGAGCTTTGATTTCACCCCGGGCGACAAGATCGTTAAATATTTTCCCCATGCGGGCACGCTCCCCGTAACCGAGCCAGCAGATACGTGCTGGCAATCCCTGAAATTTCACCTGGGCATGTGCCTTTTCAATCCATCTTTTGAGCGGTGCATTATCGGGAAACGTCTCGATGATGGCCCGGTCGGTGCGATAAATGTCCTCGGGTTCTCCGCTCAATGCTGCCCAACGGTACGGGCCTTTGCCGTCGCAAAACAGCGGGCGGATATATTCGGGCACAAATCCGGGAATGTCAAAGGCAGTGCTGAGCCCGTTTGCCAATGCTTCGCCCCGGATATTGTTTCCATAATCAAACGTGATTGCGCCCTTTCGCTGCAATCCGAGCATGGCTTGTACGTGCTCGACAATTGATTTCTGCGATCGTCTGATATATTCAGCCGCATCGGATGAGCGTAACCGCAGTGCATCTTCGTAAGCTATATGAGCAGGCACATATCCGTTGAGTGTGTCATGCGCGGAGGTCTGGTCGGTCAGAACATCGACGTGGACATTTCTGGCGAGCAGTTCAGGCAGAACTTCGGCCGCGTTTCCCAGGAGCGCAACAGACCTGGCTTCACGCAGCTCCTTCGCGGTCTGAAGGATTGCGAGCGCTTCGTCGAGCGAAGCGGCCATAGCATCGACATATTTTGTGGCCAACCGTTTCTCGATGCGTGATCTGTCGACTTCCACTGCGAGACATGCGGCGCCATTCATCGTGGCGGCGAGAGGCTGGGCGCCGCCCATTCCGCCCAGACCCGCAGTGACGAGAAGCTTTCCGGCCAGACTTCCGCCAAAGTACTTCTGTGCAACAGCGGCAAATGTTTCATATGTCCCCTGCAGGATTCCCTGCGTTCCGATATAAATCCAGCTCCCGGCGGTCATCTGTCCGTACATCGTCAGTCCCAGAGCGTCCAGTCTCCGGAATTCATCCCACGTTGCCCACTTTGGGACCAGCATCGCGTTGGAGATGAGAACACGGGGGGCGTCGGGATACGTCGTAAATATTCCGACCGGCTTTCCTGATTGGATGAGAAGGGTCTCATCATTTTCCAATGCGCGCAGGCTGCGCACAATGGCATCGAAGCACTCCCAGTTTCGGGCGGCCTTTCCGGTGCCACCATAGACGATCAACTCTTGGGGCTTCTCCGCGACCTCGGCGTCGAGATTGTTCATAAGCATCCTGAGAGCTGCCTCTTGAATCCACCCCTTGCAGGTTCGCTCATTACCGCGGGGAGCCCTGACTATCCGTTTGTTTGCCGATGTTTCCATAACTGTTCCTTCGTCTAAATTCCTGGTCAAACTCACTTTTCTTCGTGAGCGATTTCATTCTCCTTCTGATGTCAGCGCCACATTCCGAATGCTTGGCATGAGGAGGACGCTGTTTAAAAACACTTTATTTAATCCGTCCCAGAATAAACGAAAATTCGGATCATCGGTGAAAAGAATTATGTGACCCGATCCAAGCTGCTCATCCACGAGATAGGGCGTTTCACCCACATCGTGTTCATTTTCTTTGGAGAGATAGCCACTCATCCGCGGTGATGGGGAAAAGATACCGACATTGTAGCCATGTTCGCTCAGTTCATACAGCGTGTTATCGGCTTTAAAAACCGCTATATCCCGGTCATAGCCGAAACCTAGCGGATGTGTGGTGTCGATTCTGACACGCAGAATCGTTCCGGGAAACGTTGCGAGCCGCTGCTTGCGTTCTTTTTCCTGGACGGACATTCGTTTTTCGAGCTCTCGTTCGGAGAGATGACCCACCTTGGTCGTATCCTTCTTTGTTTCCTCCCCATCCTTCTTCTCTTTTATCTTGATGCCCGAGAGTTTTCCGACGGTCGTTGATGCGAACGCAGCGCCCCCCTCGATGCCGATG
>JAWOMQ010000069.1:0-7763 GCA_033852415.1 Bacteroidota bacterium | reverse complement strand
CATTCTCGTTGCCGGGGAGGTCGAAGGCGAACGGCTGCCGAGCATTGTCGCAGACGTCATCCGGGGAGATCCGAAGCCAATGTACAACTTTCTCAACCCGACAGCCGACCTTACAAATTTACCAATTCCCCATCTTTCAAAAGAAAATGTGAAACACTTTGCGTCGCCGTACAGCACAATCGATACCGGTCGCGGCTGCGTCTTCACATGTGACTTTTGCACGATCATCAACGTGCAGGGGAGGACGATGCGTTGCAGGGATCCGAAGCAGGTTGTCGAATTTGTCCGGCAGAATTACCGCGATGTGGGTATCAAACACTGTTTCTTTACTGATGACAACCTGGCGCGCAATCCGCGGTGGCGGGAACTTTTTGCGGGCCTCATTCAGTTGCGCGAAGAAGAACACATTCCGTTTACCTTCATGATGCAGAGCGATCTCGCCGCGCGGAAAATGCAGGGCGGAGATTTCTTCGCCCTTGCCGCTCGGGCGGGCTGCAATCAGGCCTTCTTTGGCGTGGAAAGTGTGAATCGCCAGAACCTCCGCTCCCAGGAAAAATTTCAAAACCAGGTGGCAGAGTACCGGGAAATTGCCGCCCATTGTCATTCTCTTGGAATCACATGCCATGCGGGATATATTCTCGGGCTGCCTTTTGATACGCCCGCAAGCATTCGTCAGGATATCACCGAGCTTCAGCGTATGGGGTTCGATTCCGCGTCGTTCTACATCCTGACGCCGCTTCCCGGATCAAAAGATCACCAGCGGTGGTGGCAAGAACGCCGATGGATGGATCCCGATTTCAACACGTATGATTCGGCACACGTTGCCGTTGTGCCGGAGCGGATGACGCGTAACGAGCTGATGCAGGCCTATCGTGACGCATGGGAACAATTCTATTCCGCCGAGCATATTATCAACGTTCTCAAAATATGGCGTAACGACAGGAAAAGCTACTGGGGCAGACTCTTTTTCTTCGCGGCGTATGTTTACGCTTCCCGGATCGAGCGCTTGCACCCGATGAACTGCGGTTTTTGGACTGTCCGGCACCGGCGTGACCGGCGTGCCGGATTGCCTATCGAACCGTTCATGTCGTTCTGGTGGAATCGGATTGCTAGTATCGGATACAGGATTCATGGGATCGCAAAAATGTTTATTCAGTTCGAAGAGATCTGGCTCCGTAGCCGACCAAAGAGTCATGTCGAAGAGGCACTCCATGAATTGATTACAAAAACCAAACAGGACATCCTTGATTCGACAAACCAGGTTGTCGATTGGCGAGACATCAAGGCACGGGAGTTACGGACTTTCTATCAAAAACTCCATAGCCAGATGCCCGAAGCCAAAGTCCCGAGTGTCGTTGCCCTTTGGCTCAGGAAACATAATCCATTTGTCGGTGTCTATACAAGGGCATACTTTCAGCGTATCTGGAAGCAATGGTACCTGCACATCTGGAACCCCCTGAAGTGGCTCGAAGTGTGGATGTTCGAGTGGTTTAACGGCGTGAGGTTCTTGCGGCATTTTATTGTGATGGGAAAGTGACGTGTGCCGGACAGAAGGATCAGGAAGACTTTGGTTATTCGCAGCCAAGAATGAAAGACATACGCACAGTGACGTGCAATCATATAGTTTGGCACCACGCAGAGAAACAATTTTGCATCAACACCCATGGTGAGCACTGATAATTTCGAGCCACGAATATTTTGTATGGGGGAGGTAAGATACAACGGGCAACGCTCGCTTTTTATGGTGTCGTGAGATTGGTAACAATGACGTCACTGTGGGTTTTTCCGAGGGCGAGACGGAGCAGATCTGACTAGTACCAAGATATCGCCCGAATCCATGTCGGACTGCAAACGCCGATTTCCCTTCTGATTCCTGCGAGAACAACTCTGCTTGAATTCCCCACCTGTTGTCTTACCAAGAAACAGCCATTTTGCAACCGTAGATCTGACGTGACAAATCGCACAAAACTGGATCGATTTTTCCATTCAGAAAGTGATTCCAAATTTTATTGGAAGAGGATTCATCCAATAATTCAATTTTCATGCACCCTCATTCCTACCCTGAGCGTCCCAAGAATCTTCCAAAATAGCGCAATCTGAGGTATTTTGATATTTTTTTTTAGAGGCGATTGACAAATGGAAAAAGTTATATTATATTCTCCCAATTAGTTGGTTGCGACAACCAATTAAATCTTTCGTTAGGAATTTTGCTCACGCTTCGCTCCTTCTTAAGTCAGCTCAGTAAATCGGAGACACTCGGGTGTCCCGGATGATACCGCTCCATGAAATCTATTCGTAGAGCACGGCAGGTACAGGTTACCAAATTTAATTCGAAGGTTGTCAGAGATCTCAACCGCTCGACGATCCTCAACATCATTCGCGATCAGCAGCCGATTTCCCGTGCGAAAATTGCCCAGCTAACGAACCTCAACAAAAGTACAGTATCAAGCATCGTGGGAGGTCTGATCGAGGAAGCTCTTCTCGTCGAACAAGTTGAAAAAAGTTCAAGTGTTGGGCGAAGCCCCATTAACCTGCGACTGAGAACGGGAAGACATCTGTTTGGTGCGATCTACTTCGACTCGGCCCTCACACGGCTTGCCGTTGTCGATATCGACGGGTCAATAAAACAGTCTCTGGCTATTCAAACCGAGACTGCACAACCGGAGAAGTTCATCATCCGTTGCCTCGCAGAGCTTGATGAACTTCGCAAGCAGAACACCTATCCTGCCTTTACCGGCATTGGGGTAACCGTTGCCGGCATCGTCGACACCGCACTGACAAAGGTCGTGTTCGCCCCCAACCTCGGTTGGGATGATCTCGATCTGGCCAAGATTGTCAGGGAATGTTTCCCGGATACGTCGACAATCGCGCTGGAAAACGACGCGAAGGCATCTGCAGTCGCAGAGCTCTGGTTCGGACAGCACGACATAACGCTTTCAAATTTTGTGTTCCTCCTGGTAGACCGGGGTATCGGCGCGGGCGTTGTTGTCGATCGAAGGGTTCTATACGGCGATTCACATGCGGCGGGAGAGTTCGGCCACATGACAATCATCGAGGGGGGTGACCGGTGCACGTGCGGCAACGAGGGGTGTTGGGAAATGTACGCCTCCGACCGTGCGACTGTCCATCGATACACCGCCATGAAAGGTCTTAATGGCGACCGCGCGACTCAATTGTCGCTGGACAATGTTATCGAAGCAGCGCGTGAAGGCGACAGCACTGCACGTGAGGTGCTGGAAAAATGCGGCTACTACCTGGGTTTAGGAATTGCGAATATCATTAAGGCGGTGGACCCTGCTACAGTTATTATTGGAGGCAGAATCACCCAGGCGTGGGATATCGTTTATCCGGAGATCATGGCCGTTCTCACGATGAGAGCCTTCTTCGGAAAAAACGGACATACGTCGATTCTCCCCACATCCTTGTCTGCGAAATCGCCGTTGCTCGGCGCTGCTGCGCTCTCCATAAAAAACTTCTTTGCCAACTACCGGGTGACACTCTGATGGCAGGATACGATGATTTGACTCCATACAATCATAGGAGTTCATAACGATGACCATAAAAGAAGCAGGAATACTCCTACTACTGAACACCATCCTGGTACCGGCCATCCAGGCGCGCCCCACGGGAAAGATAGTCGGCAAGGTGGCCGACAAGGTTACTCATGAGCCCCTGATCGCCGCCAATATCGTTGTCGAAGGAACATCCCTTGGGAATGCGTCGGACGCAAATGGCAATTTCACCATCCTCCTTGTGCCGGCGGGGGTGTGCCGATTGAAGGCATCGTATGTCGGCTATAAATCAGTTGTAGACAGCCTCGTTCGCGTAGAAAATGACCAGACGACTGTAGTCAATTTTGCCCTTGAGCCCGTCACGCTCGAAACCGCACCTGTCGTCATCACCGCCCAGGCGTCGGGACAGGATCAGGCAATCAATCAGCAATTGTCGGCTCCACAAATCATGAACGTCGTCTCTTCTGCCCGGATCCAGGAGCTGCCCGATGCCAATGCCGCCGAATCTGCCGGCAGACTCCCGGGTGTTTCGATTCTCCGGAGCGGTGGAGAAGCAAATCAAATCGTCATCAGAGGTCTTCAGCCCAAGTACAACGCAATCACGGTGAATGGAGTTCGATTGGCATCTTCGAACCCGAACGACCGTAGCGCCGACCTGAGCATGATCTCCCCCTATTCGCTTGAGGGAATTGAGATCATTAAAGTGATGACCCCGGATTTAGATCCGGATGCCCTCGGAGGTACGGTGAACTTCAGAATGCGGGAGGCCAAAGGAGAAGAGGAAGGGATCAAGTACAACCTTCTCGCACAGGGCGGGTATAACGGATTGTCCGATGCATATAACAAGTTCCGCAATTATAAGTTTGTCGGGAGCGTCGAGGGAAGATTTTTCGAGGACCATCGGTTTGGCCTTTTCGGACAGGTAGATGTCGAGCGGCGAAACCTGGCATCAAATGAGTTTGGTGCCAACTATGGGGCACCCGGCAATAGCACGGTCAACTATTTGACCACGGGGCTTAACCTCAATGATGTTCTCAGGGACCGGCAGAGAGGTAATGGTACGGTGGTGGTCGATTATAAGACAAACGACTGGAAGGTGGGCCTCTCCAATTTTTTCAGCACGGGAGTTACTGAGACACAAAACCGGGGCGAATTCTTTGATATAGCATCCAGCCCTATTCATAATTATTCCTTTACGTATGCCAAAAGCACCCTCAATCAGATCACCAATGCGCTCCAGGCAGAATATGACTTCTCTGTTCTTCATGTAAATGCAAATCTGTCCCATACCTATTCTGAAACCAAAGATCCGGAGGATTGGGTGATCGGATTTCGCCAACCGGATCAAAACCTCAATGGATATTATAATAAATCCAATTTGTATCCGGAGGTTATTGTCCGGTCGGCGAGTGATAACGTAAACTCGACCATTTTCAGCAATCTTATTCTCTCAAACGGTTTTTCCAGAGAGCGCGGACTCGCCGCATCCCTCGATCTAAGTTCAAATCTCAATCTGCCGGAAATGAATTCCACCATCTTGTTCAAATTTGGTGGAAAGTACCGGCATCAAACACGATCAAATGAGCACCAGCAATCGGGTGGAGATGGTGTGGCACTCACGAGTGCAGGATATATTGACAGCCTCATCGCTACTCATTTCCCTGCAGCAGCCGCGTATGCGGGAACAACACCATTACCTATGGCACCCTTCCTGGATCCGGGTTTTAATTATGGGGAATTTCTGAACGGCGACTTCCCGATGGTGAACCCAACAAGTTACAGCATGCTGTCGGAGATGGCGCGGTTTGTTCGGGCCAACGCTGATCGGATCCAGCAGAATGATGCCATTGCCTGGGCATTTGACCAAGCCAACTCGACAACCTTCAATTACAACGGCTATGAAAATCAGGGTGCACTATATGCGATGGCGACAATCGACATGGGCAGTACGATCACGTTGATCCCGGGCATCCGATATCAGGATATTCTGACCTCATATACTGCACCGCAGGGAATCCAAAATACGAACTCCAGCCACGGTGGTCCATACCCGCATTATGATACAACTGTCACCATGGACCATTACTACTGGCTGCCCGATGTAAGCCTGAAATATAAGCCATTGTCGTGGTTTGATGTGAGACTCGCCTATACGAATACCCTTGCTTATCCTGATTATAATGCTATTATCCCGAGGATCGATGTGTCACTTACGAATGCAATCGTCTGGGATAACTCACAGCTGGCTCCGACAAGGTCACATAACTTCGACCTTTATTTGTCTTTCTATGATAACAACCTTGGACTTCTGACGATAGGTGGTTTCTGGAAAAAGATCGATGACCTGATCTATCCGTTGATCATCGATCTTACCGGTGATACCGTACTAAAGTATTTCCCGGAACGATATGCCTCCACATCACCGATTTCACCCTCAGCTCTCTACAACATCACCTCAGCTGAAAATCTGCCCGGTACTATCGACAATTATGGCATCGAGCTCGATTGGCAAACGCATTTCTGGTATTTGCCCGACCCGTTAAACGGATTGGTTTTCAATATAAACTATACACATGTATTCTCAAGTTCAACGTATCCGTACACAATACTTTTACAGCGGCCAGGTTCCCGTCTCCGCGTCCCCGTCGATACGACGTACACTGCTCCGCTCCTCTATCAGCCGAACAGAATACTCAACCTGTCAATGGGATATGATTATCTAGGGTTTTCCATCCGTGTTTCCATGCTCTATCAGGCGGATATCTTTACGGGCTCAGCCGCTGAACCGGTCTGGATGCAGCTGCATACCTCGACGGCCGCATACAGACGGTGGGACCTGTCGGTCAAGCAGGAGTTACCTTGGTTGGGAATCCAACTCTTTGGCGATATCAACAACCTTAATTCTGCCAAGGATGTCAGCGTCATCAGCGCACCGACAGGTGTTCCCAACTCTCAGCAGTCGTACGGATTGACAGGGGACGTCGGATTTCGTTGGCGTTTCTGACCTTGATTTTGAAGAAAAACGTCTATTGATCTTTTATCGAAATGTAAACCATGGAAATATCAAACAACATTTTTTGTATCACGCGCTACCCGCGTCAACGCAAAGGAGGTGGGAACGTACAGGTTAATCGCGGTGTAGGACGGACCATCTTCAGCACGTCTGTATCAGTTCTGAAGATATAGAAATTGCATTGCCTTGAGCACCTAAACAATCAACATTAATCGTAAGGAGAGTTATCATGAAACATTTGATTACAGTAACATTTCTCGTCGCAGTGGCGCTGTTCATTGCACGAGGTACGATGTTCGCTGGTGATACCCTCGTGGTCTACGCGAGCGGGCAAACGCTTGACCAGGTTATTCTGGGGGATACAGCTCTGAACGGCACGAAATTGCATCATACATATCAACTCGTTTCGCTGGATACGACATATATTTTCGACCAGACGATTACCACAAACGGGAATCTTACGATCCTGGGCGTGCCAGATCCTTCAACCCATAAACTCCCGTGTATCCAGCCCGACGTGCTGATTTCCAGCCAGATTCCGGGTCTGCTATTCACCTTGAACGGACCGTCAACGGTGGGGACGTTTAAGAACCTTTACCTCCTCGGAATTGCAGTAAATAACGCCGTCAACTACGGTGGCGGACAGGCCATACAAATCTCCGCGGATAGTATACGGCTCGTTGCGGATAACGTGATTTTTGAACAATGGTCACAATTTGCGATCGGGTACAGCGGCAATTGGGACAAGTTCTTTATCACGAACTGCAAATTTAGGAACATGACCACTCAGCCAAACCAGTGGTATGTTGGTGAGCTGCTCCGTAACGAAAATTATTTGGGGGCCTTCCCTACTGATACTATAGTGATTAAGTACAGTACGATGCTGTGCGTCAGCGGGTATGCGACAGCCGCCACCGGCGGAATCGTGAACTATTACGATTTCAGCCATAATGATGTGGTTTATACGTTCAAGAATCCTTTTTTCCTCGACAGGATGGTAAACGCGAAGTTTGATAATAACCTCTTCTATAATGTGTTTGCCGGCGGTCAGACTCATGCCGAATTTTTGGGATGGGATTCATTTACTGCCAGCACCGGACCATCCATAATCACCATGGGACCTCTTGATTCACTGACAATGGCACGACTTCTTGGTCATGCGATTACCAGCGCGGCCGATAGCGCAGCTGCTGAAGCCGCGAGAAAAGTTGAGGTGAAGAATAACGTGTACTTCTGGT